>NZ_CP029176.1:3697500-3907406 GCF_003352165.1 Acidibrevibacterium fodinaquatile | reverse complement strand
CTCTCACGCCCCCAAATTTAACCTTCCGTTCGCCACGGAGATCGTGGAGACGCCCAAAACCACCCATTACGTCTATCGCGCCGCATCTCTCGCGAGCTGCGTCAACAAACCACCGTCTACAGACAGAATTGAGAAGGGCGGACACTAAACCGAAGGTTCGGCGGAAGCAACCGAGAAAGTGGCCAAGACAAAATTAGTGCAAATCGCGAGGCATAATTATAAAAACAGCACAAAAACTGCTTGCTTGCCCAGCCGAGCAAGGCATTTTTTACTTTTGCGGCGGGCGCATACGGCAGAGAAATTGGTCAGGAAAAAACACCCCGCATCGATATTCTGACACGGATTTGTCATTTTCGACCGCGCAACCCGCCGCCGTCAAGATGGCGGGAGAGAAATTTTTACGAAAGCGCAAGTGCCTTGATGCGCGCCGACAGCCGCGAGATCTTGCGCGACGCGGTGTTTTTCGGCAGCACGCCTTTGCCGGCGGCGCGTTGCATCTCGGGCTCGGCGAGACGCAGCGCGGTCACCGCCGCCTCCTTATCGCCCCCGGCGATCGCCGCCTCGACCTTGCGGATGAAGGTCCGCACGCGCGACTTCCGGGCGCGGTTACGCTCGGTGCGGCGTGCCGTCTGGCGGATGCGCTTGCGCGCCGAAGCGGTATTGGCCATGGCCCCTCATCATCATCATCAAAAAGCCGAACACCCCGAACGGGCGAATACCCTTTCGAGCCAGGAAGCGCCTTCTAGAAAGCGCCGCCGGGCCTGTCAAGCGGCGCCCCCATCACGCGGCGCCGGGCTCGCCGCCGCGCCAGCCGGAAAACCGGGGCTTGCGCTTTTCCGCGAAGGCCGCCATGCCCTCCTGCTGATCCGCCGTGCCGAAGAGCGGCAGGAAGAGCGAGCGCTCGACCCGCACCCCCTCGCCGAGCGTGGTCTCGAACGCCCGATTGACCGCTTGCTTGGCGACCGCGAGCGCGACCGGCGACAGCGTCGCCAGTTTTTCGGCGAGCTTCAGCGCCTCGGCCATAAGATCGGCGGCGGGCACGACGCGGGCGACGAGATTGGCGCGTTCGGCGTCATGGGCGTCCATCATGCGCCCGGTCAGGATCATCTCCATCGCCTTGGCCTTGCCGATCGCGCGCGTCAGGCGCTGCGTGCCGCCGGCGCCGGGGATGACCCCGAGATTGATCTCCGGCTGGCCGAATTTCGCGGTCTCGGCGGCGAGGATGATGTCACACATCATCGCGAGTTCGCAGCCGCCGCCTAACGCGAACCCGGCAACCGCGGCGATCACCGGCTTCTTCACCGTGGTGACGATCTCCCAGGGCGCGATGAAATCCTCGCGCATCACCTCCGGATAGCGGCGTGGCAGCATTTCCTTGATGTCGGCGCCGGCGGCGAAGGCCTTGTCCGAGCCGGTGAGGATGATCGCGGCGATCGCCGGATCCGCGTCGAAAGCCCGCAATTGCGCCCCGAGTTCGGCCATCAGCCGGTCGCAGAGCGCATTCAGCGCCTGCGGGCGGTTGAGGCGAATGATCCCCGCCTTGCCCACGGTTTCGACCACGATCATCTCTGGTGCCATGTGATGTCTCTCCCTCTCGTCTCAGCGTTGCCGGCGCGGACAATAGAACGAACTTCGCCCGGCTTGCACGAGGCGCGCAACCCCAGCGCAACGCGGCGCGCCGGGACAATCCGGGCACGGCGCCCCGGCCCGGCCATAGACCCGCCACGCGTGCTGGAAATAGCCGAGTTCGCCATCGGGCTGGACGTAATCGCGTAAGGAGGAGCCACCGGCGGCGATCGCCTCGGTCAGCGTCTCGCGGATCGCGGCGACCAGGCGGGCGGCGCCGGGGCGCGAGATGTCACCGGCCAAGCGCGCGGGATGGAGGCGGGCGCGAAACAGCGCCTCCGCGACATAGATATTGCCGAGCCCGGCGACCACCCGCTGATCGAGCAGCACCGATTTGATCGGGCTCTGCCGCCCGGCGAGGCTGGCCGCGAGCCGGGCCGGGGTGAACCCCTCTTCCAGCGGCTCCGGCCCGAGCCCGGCGAGCAGCGGATGGGCATCCTCCGCCACCGTCGCGACGAGATCGACGAGGCCGAAGCGGCGCGGATCGATGAAGCCGAGCCGAAACCCCGCCTCGGTCACCAGGAGCAGGTGGCAATGCGCCGGCTCGGGCGCGTTGGCCCCGGGCGGCATGAGCAGGATGCGGCCCGACATGCCGAGATGCCAAAGCACGCTTTGCCCGCCGGCGAGCCGCACGAGAATATATTTCGCGCGGCGGCGAAAGCCGCTCACCCGCGCGCCGGTGAGCGCGGCGGCGAGGTTGGGCGGCACCGGGCGGCGAAGATCGGCGCGGCGAAGCTCCGCCCGCGTGATCACCTGGCCGAGCAGCCGCCCCGCCATTGCGCGCATCACCGTCTCGACTTCGGGGAGTTCCGGCATGATCAGTTTTCAGGCTATAGGAAACCCATCATGAGCAACAGCCCAAGCCACGAGGCCACCACGGCGACCACCGATTTCGGCTTTCGCGCCGTCCCGCGCGCGGCGAAGAAACCGATGGTCCGCGCCGTCTTCGAAAGCGTCGCCCGCCGCTATGATGTGATGAACGATCTGATGTCGCTTGGGCTCCATCGCGCTTGGAAGCGGCGTTTCATCGACCGGCTCGCGCCGCGGAGCGGCGACACCCTGCTCGATCTCGCCGGCGGCACCGGCGATATCAGCTTCGGCTGGCTCGCTGCGGGCGGCGGGCGGGCGATCCTCTCTGATATCAATCCGGCGATGCTCGCGGTCGGGCGCGAACGGGCGCGGGCGCGCGGGATCGTCCGCGGGCTCGATTTTCTGATCGCCGATGCCGAAGCGCTGCCGCTCCCCGACCGCACCGTCGACCGCGTCTCGATCGCCTTTGGTCTGCGCAACTGCACCGACAAAGAGGCCGTTCTTGCCGAAGCGCTGCGGGTGCTCCGCCCCGGTGGGCGGTTTTTCTGCCTGGAATTCAGCCGCGTCCAGGTCGCCGCCCTGGTGCCGCTCTATGACGCCTGGTCGTTTGCGGTGCTGCCGCGCCTTGGCCGCATCGTTGCCCACGATTCCGAGAGCTATCAATACCTCGCCGAAAGCATCCGCACCTTTCCCGACCAGGAAACCCTCGCCGCGATGATGCGCAAAACCGGGTTCGCCCGGGTCGCGGTCGAGAACCTCGCCGGCGGGATCGTCGCCATCCATACTGGCTGGCGGCTTTGATGACGCTGGCCGGAAAACGGGTCCTCCTGATCATCGCCGGCGGCATCGCCGCCTATAAGGCTTTGGAACTGATCCGCTTGCTGCGCGGCGCGGGATGCGCGGTAACCCCGGTTTTGACCCGCGCCGGGGCGGAGTTCGTGACCCCGCTCGCCGTCCAAACCCTGGCGGAAAATACCGTCTATCAGAACCTCTTCTCGCTCACCGACGAGGCCGAGATCGGCCATATCCAGCTCTCGCGTGCCGCCGATCTCGTGGTGGTCGCGCCGGCGACCGCGCATATCCTTGCGCGGATGGCGGCCGGTCTTGCCGATGACCTCGCGACCACGCTTCTCCTCGCGACCGACAAGAATGTGCTGGTCGCGCCGGCGATGAATGTGCGCATGTGGCAGCACCCGGCGACGGTTGCGAACCTGGCGGCGCTTGCCGCGCGCGGGGTTCATATCGTCGGGCCGGACGAGGGGGAAATGGCGTGCCATGAATTCGGCCCCGGGCGTTTGGCCGAGCCGCACGCGATCTTCGATGCCATCGCAGCCCTGCTTGCGCACGGGGGTCCCCTTGCCGGGCAGCACGCGATCGTCACCAGCGGCCCGACGCAGGAGCCGATCGACCCGGTACGCTACATCGCCAACCGCAGCTCTGGCCGCCAGGGCCATGCCATCGCTGCGGCGCTGGCCGCCCTCGGCGCGCGGGTGACGTTGGTCGCCGGGCCGGTCGCGCTCGCCGATCCGCCGGGGGTCACCGTTTGCCATGTCGAGACCGCGCGGGAAATGCGCGATGCGGTTTTCGCCGCCCTGCCCGCCACGATCGCCGTCTGCGCCGCGGCGGTCGCGGATTGGCGCGTGACCCATGCCGCCCAGGAAAAAATGAAAAAAACCGCCGCCGCGCCGCCGATCCTCGAACTCACCGCCAATCCCGATATCCTCGCCGAACTCGCCGCCGCCGGCCCGGCCCGGCCGCGTCTCGTGGTCGGCTTCGCCGCCGAGACCGAACATCTTGCCGCCCACGCCACCGCCAAGCGTGCGCGCAAGGGCTGTGACTGGATCGTCGCCAACGATGTCTCGCCCGCGACCGGTATCATGGGGGGCGCCGAAAACGCGGTGCTGCTGATCACCGCGGCGGGCACGGAGACCTGGCCGCGCATGACGAAGGACGCGGTCGCGCGCAAGCTCGCCGCCCGTATCGCCACGCATTTCGCCGAAGGCGCATAGGAAGGCCGATCGCGCGGGTCGAGTGATGCGGGTCGAGTGATGCGGGTTGAGTGATGCGGGTCTGGGGGCGCTGCCCCCAGCGGGTCGAGGGCAGCGCCCTCGCCTGCCTCTCCCGCACCTTACGCCGGACGACGTCAGTGCCAGAAGCGGACGATTGCTTCGGTCGCGTCGATTTCGGCGCCGAGCACCCATTGTGAGGCTGGGCGACGGCGCGCCGCGTCCGCGCCGACCGGAAAACCGTGATCGAGGCCGGCGATCGACCAGGCCTCGACGTTCGGCGCCGCCGCATGCCCCCAGATGCGCCGGGTGACCCCGGGGGAAACCTGTTTCACCGCCGCGTCCACGGCATCGAGCCCGTGCAGCGCCGTCCATTGCCGAACGAGATTCTCGCCATTGCCGGGATCGACCACCCGGTCGGCCTCGCCATGCCAGATGGAAAGCCGTGGCCAGCGCCCTTTGTGGCCACTCTGGGCGGCAATCAAGTTCGCCCAAGCGGCCGGCGTCATTTTCGTCGGCCCGGCATCATGCATGCGCAAAAACGCTTCACCGGCATTGCTCGCGCAGCCGACCGGAAGCCCGGCGACGACCGCGCCGGCGGCGAAGGTCTCGGGGTAGGCGGCCAGCAGCGCCGCCGCCATCGCGCCGCCGGCGGAAAGCCCGGCGACGAAGACCTGTGTCCGATCGCAGCGAAAGCGGCGAAGCGCGGTCTGAATCATTTGTCGGAGCGACAGCACCTCGCCGCGGCCGCGATGGGTATCGCCGTGGTTGTACCACGAGAAGCAGCGCGCATGGTTGTTGCTGATGGCCTGCTCGGGCAACACGAGCACCCAGCCATGCCGGATCGCCGCCTCGATCCAGCCGCCGCTGGTGGCGAATTCCCCGGCGCCTTGGCCACACCCATGCAACAGCATCACCAGCGGTGCACCGGGCAGCATCGCGGTCGTCGGCCGAAAAACCCGCATCGCGAGCCGCCCCGGGTTCGACCCGAATTCCGCAATGTCGAGCCATTCGCTCTCGGCCGGTCCGTCCCAGGGCATCAGGAAGCGCTCGAACCCGCTTCGCCAACGCCGCGAGAGGCTGTGGCGAAGCCGCGCGAGCGCGAGGCGTGGCGGAAGACTAGGCTGTGAAAACGACGACGAAAGCATGTGACCCGCCTTTTCTTGGGGGAAGCTTTCGCGATATGGGGTGGGGTTTGCTGCATTGCAGCATAGTCTCGCATAACGGTGACGACAGACCATTGCGCGGAACGCATGGCTGATCGTCTGCGACCTCTCTCCGGCAGCGGCCGAGGCCGGGTCACGGCAGCGACACCGCGACCGCCGGCAAGGCATGATCGGCGAGCCAGAGCGCCAGGGCCTCGGCCGCCATCGGCCGCCCGATATGATAGCCCTGCCCCTCGTCACAGCTCCAGCCGGCGACCATGGCGCAGATTTCCGCCGTTTCCACCCCCTCGGCGACCACCCGGTAGCCGAGTTCATGCGCCATCAGGATCGCCGCCTTGACGATCGCGCGGTCACGCGCGCTGGTCGCGAGGACGCGGATGAAGGATTGGTCGAGCTTGACCACGCTGGCCGGCATGGATTTGAGATAGGCGAGGTTGCTATAGCCGGTGCCGAAATCATCGATCGCGATTTCGACGCCAAGTTCGCGGATCGCGCGCAATTGCTGGTGCACGATGGTGCGGTTGGGCAGCAGGCTGCTTTCGGTGAATTCGAGTTCGATCGCCTCCGCCGGCAGGCGATAGCGGCGGAGCAGCGTCGTGATGCGCCCGACGATGTCGCTGTTTTGCAAATCACCGGCCGAGACATTGATCGAAACGCGAAGCGGCTGCCCTTTTTGGTGAAATTCGGCGATCGCGTGCATCGCGGCATCCATGACCCAGAAGGTGAGATCGGTCATCAGCGCGGTATTTTCGACGAGCGGGATGAATTCGCCGGGCGAGACCGGGCCGAGCGTCGGGTGGTTCCAGCGGATCAGCGCCTCGACCGCGCGGCAAAGGCCGCTGCGGAAATCGAGCCGCGGCTGAAAGGCGAGCGTCAACTGGTCGGGCGCATCGAGGGCGCGGCGAAGTTCGCCGAGCAGCATATGCGCGTCATGCCAGTCATCGGCGGCGCTTTGGCCGCGCGCCGTGGTCAATACCCGCCCGACCGCCCGCGCCTCGTGCGCGGCGAGAACGCCGCGTTGCAGCAGGGCCTTGTCCATGAAATCGCCGAGCCGGAACGGCACCACCCCGATGCTGGGATAGAGTGCGAGCGGCAAAGTCTCGCTGATCGGCCGGCGGAGATGAACGGCCATCTGGTCGAGCTTTTCCTGCCAGCCAGGGGTTGCCGACGGGTCGAGGAGAAAACCGAAGCGAAGCGAGAGCGGATGATAGATCGGAAAACCTTCCCCGAACGCGGCGCGGATGCCGCGGATCATCGCCGTCGGCAAATCCCGTTCCCAGCGCGGACCGAGCATCGTGAGATAAGTCGGCAAGTGATCGGGATCGGCGATGTCGAGCATTACGAAAAGCCGGCTCTGGCCGCGCTGGCGGCGGGTGAGATCGGCGAGATCCTCGCAGAATTGGGCGGCGTTCGGGAGCAGGCTGGTCGGGTGCAGGCGGCCGGAGGAATGGCGAAGCTCGATGAGCTGCATCACCTGGGCGGCGAGGATTTCGAGCGAGTGGCGTTCGGCGGCGGTGAATGTGCGCGGCTTGCTATCGAGGATGCAGAGCGCGCCGATCGCGTAGCGGTCGCGGGTGATCAGCGGCGCCCCGGCGTAAAAGCGGAGATGCGGCGCGCCGGTGACCAAGGGGTGGTCGCGAAATCTCGGGTCTTCGCGCGCATCGCTGACCACCAGGCTTTCATCGCCGCGGATGGCGTGATCGCAAAACGAGGTGGCGCGCGGCATTTCGGTGAGATCGAGGCCGTGGCGGGATTTGACCCATTGCCGTTCGGCGTCGATCAGCGAAATCATCGCGATCGGGACAGCGAAGCAGCGCGCGGCGAGCAGGGTGATGCGATCGAATTCGTCGTTCGGCGGCGTATCGAGCAACGCGAGTTGCCGCAGCGCTTCCAGACGCCTTGCTTCATCGCTTGCGGCGAGCACGCATCCCCCTGTTCGCTTGCCCGGCATGGGCGGAAACGGAGCATCTCTCCGCGCACTATGCGCGAAAAGCCTTACCGAACCGCTAACGCGATGATGGGCTTGATTTTTAACGTCGTCCCGGGGCAGACGACGTCAGCGTGTCGGACGGGGCGGGGTCTGGGTGTAATCGTAAAAGCCGCGCCCGGTCTTGCGGCCGAGCCAACCGGCCTCGACATATTTCACGAGAAGCGGGCAGGGGCGATATTTGCTGTCGGCGAGCCCTTCATAGAGCACCTGCATGATCGCAAGACAGGTGTCGAGGCCGATGAAATCGGCGAGTTCGAGCGGCCCCATGCGGTGATTGGCGCCGAGCCGCAACGCGGTATCGATCGCCGCGACCGAGGCGACGCCCTCATAAAGCGCATAGACCGCCTCGTTGATCATCGGCACCAGGATGCGGTTGACGATGAAGGCGGGAAAATCCTCGGCGACCGCGATGGTCTTGCCAAGCTTTTCGGCCAGAGCGCAGATCGCGCGAAAGGTCGGCTCGTCGGTCGCGATGCCGCGGATGATCTCGACCAGCTTCATCACCGGCACCGGATTCATGAAATGCATGCCGATAAATTTTTCCGGCCGATCGGTGCTGGCGCCGAGCCGGGTGATCGAGATCGAGGAGGTGTTGGAAGCGATCAGGCAATCGGGGCGGAGATGCGGCGTGAGGCTGGCATAGACCGCACGCTTTAGCTCCTCTTTCTCGCTGGTTGCCTCGATCACCAGGTCGCAATCGCCGAAGCCGGAAAAATCGCCTCCGGTCTGAATGCGTGCGAGCGCGGTCGCTTTGTCGTCGGCGGTGATCTGGCCGGATTTGATCTGCCGGTCCATGTTGCGCGCGATGGTTTCCATCGCCCGCGTCAGCGCCTCGGGTTTGACGTCCATCATGATGACATCGAGGCCGGCGATGGCCGCGACATGGCTGATCCCGTTGCCCATCAGCCCGGCGCCGATGACGCCGATTTTCCGGATCATTGGCACCGCGACCGGGGTCTCCGCCGGGCTCGCGGCGATGCCGGTGAGACCGACGCTCACGACACCTTCTCCAGCGCCTCGGACAGTTCCGGCAGCGCCTTGAACAAATCGGCAACCAGCCCATAATCGGCGACCTGGAAGATCGGCGCTTCCTCGTCCTTATTGATGGCGACGATGACTTTGCTGTCTTTCATGCCGGCGAGATGCTGGATCGCGCCGGAAATCCCGACCGCGACATAAAGCTCCGGGGCGACGATCTTGCCGGTCTGGCCGACCTGATAGTCGTTGGGCACGAACCCGGCATCGACCGCGGCGCGCGAGGCGCCGACGGCGGCGTGCAGCTTGTCGGCGACGGCGTCGAGCAGGTGAAAATTCTCGCCGCTCTGCATCCCGCGCCCGCCGGAGATGACGATCCGCGCCGCCGTCAGCTCCGGCCGCTCGCTTTTGGAGAGCTCCGCCGAGACGAAGCGCGAGGTCTCTGGCGCGGCCAGGGTCGGCGCCGCGACGATCTCCGCCGAACCGCCCTCGGCGGCGACCGGGTCGAAGCCCGTCGCGCGCACGGTGATCACTTTTTTCGCGTCCGCCGATTTCACCGTCGCCAGCGCGTTGCCGGCATAGATCGGGCGGACGAAAGTGTCGGCGTCGAGCACCGCCGAAATGTCGCTGATCGGCTGCACGTCGAGCAAGGCCGCGGCGCGTGGCATGACGTTCTTGCCGCTCGCGGTCGCCGCGGCGAGGAGATGGGTATAGTCGGGGGCGAGGGCGACCAGGAGAGCGGCGAGCGGCTCGGCGAGGCCATGGGCATAGGCGGGCGCATCGGCGGCGATGACTTTCGCAACCCCAGGCAGCTTCGCCGCCGCTTGCGCGACCGCGCCGATCCCCTCGCCGGCGACGAGGACATGCACCTCGCCGAGCTTTTGCGCCGCCGCGACCGCGCTCCGCGCCGGCTGCTTGATCGCCTGGCCGTCATGGTCGAGAAGGACGAGTGCGGTCATGGTCAGATCACCTTGGCTTCGTTTTTCAGCTTGTCCACCAGCTCCGCGACCGAGCCGACCTTGACCCCGGCCTGGCGGCGCGGCGGCTCGGTGGTTTTGAGAACCTGAAGGCGTGGCGCCGGGTCGACGCCGAGCGCCGCCGGGGTCACGGTCTCGATCGGTTTCTTCCGCGCCTTCATGATGTTGGGGAGGCTCGCATAACGCGGTTCGTTGAGGCGAAGATCGGTGGTGACGATCGCCGGCAACGTGAGGGACACGGTTTCCAGCCCGCCATCAATCTCGCGCGTCACCTCGGCGCGCCCGTCCGCGATCGAAAGCCTGCTCGCGAACGTCCCTTGCGGCCAGCCGAGGAGGGCGGCGAGCATCTGCCCGGTCGCGTTCATGTCGTCATCGATCGCTTGTTTGCCGAGAATGACGAGCTGCGGCGCTTCCTTGACGACGATCGCCTTAAGGAGCTTTGCAACCGCGAGTGGTTGCAGCTCGACATCGGTTTCAACCAGGATGCCGCGATCGGCTCCCATCGCGAGCGCGGTGCGGATGGTTTCGGCGCAGGCGCCAACCCCCATCGAGACCGCGATGATTTCCTCGACGACGCCTTTTTCCTTGAGGCGAACGGCCTCCTCGACGGCGATTTCGTCGAACGGGTTCATCGACATTTTCACGCCCGCGGTTTCGACGCCGCTGCCGTCGCTGCGCACCCGCACCTTGACGTTGTAATCGACAACCCGTTTGACGGCGACAAGAAGCTTCATCGGCATTGCGTTCCCTGACATGCCCGGACCTCGGAGCCCGGGCGAAATTAGGCAGCGCTCTCGGGGCCTGTCAAACGCGAGAGCGGCGCCTTGCGCCTCACGAGCGCCCGAGGCTGAGCAGCAGGGCGAGCAGCAGCAGCGCCGCCGCTTGCAGGATCACCCGCCAGCGCATCAATTGGTTGGAGCGGCGCGGATCGCCGCCACGCGCGACCCCGATGATCCCGAGCACGAGGACGCCGAGCACGCCCGCCATCACCAAAACCAGAAAAAACGACAATGCCGCCCGCATCGCGCCGGCATAGCGCGCCGAGAGCCGGCGCGCATCCCCCCTCGGCGGAAAAAAGCGCCGCGCCGCCGCGGCCGTTGACAGCGCTCCGCGGCTATGGTCGGAAAGGCCATGATGCGTGCGCTGGCTCTCGCTCTGCTTCTGATATGCGCGGGGTCTTGGCGCGTCGGCGCGCAAACGCCGCCGCCGGCGGCACCCAGCGCGCCGGCGCTCGACCGGCAGACCGCGCAAGAAGTGATCGCCGATCTGCAGAACCCCGAGAAGCGCGCGAAGCTGATCGCCGCCCTCCGCGCCCTCGCCGCCGCCTCGGGTGAGGCCCATCTGCCGCCCGCCCCGACGCCGGCGGCGCCGCTCGCCTTACCGCTGGCGCCCAACAGCCTCGGCGCCCAGATCCTGGTCGATGCCGCGGGCCGGCTGCAAGTGGGCTCGAAGCGGGTTGTCCAAAGCGTCCAGGCGGTGACCGATTTCCAGGCGATCGGCGACTGGCTGCGTGAAACCGCGACCGACCCCCAAGCCCAGGCGCGTTTCTTCGCCGCCCTCTGGCGTCTCGTCCTGATCCTCGCGATCGGGCTCGCCGCCGATATCCTCGCCGAACGCGCCTTGCGCCGGCCGCGGCGCGGCCTCGAGGCGGTGGTCGGCGGTGGCGCCGAAGCGCCGCCGCCCCCCGGGACCGAAGCCGAGACCGAGACCGAACCCGCGATCGCCGATGAGCCGCTGGCCGCCGCGTCCGCGGCGAGGGATACGCCGGTGATCGCGATCCCGCTCGCGCGCTTGCCCTTCGTTCTGCTGCGGTTTCTGCTCGAACTGGTGCCCTCGGTCATCCTGCTCGGCTTCGTCTATGGTCTGCTCAGCACGCCGCTCGCCGGCTCGGCCTCGACGCAGGTGGTGATCCTCGCCGTCGTCGATGCCTTCGTCACAGTGCAGGTGGTGATGGCGGCGGTGCGTTCCCTGCTCTCGCCGGACAATCCCGGGATGCGAGTGTTCGGGCTCGGCGATGCCGCCGCGCTCGCGATCACCCGCTGGGTGCGGCGACTGATCGCGGTCAGTGTTTTCGGCTATGCCCTCGCCGAGGTCGGCCTGGTCTTCGGCCTCGACCCGGATGCCCATGACGCGCTGCTCAAGATCGTCGCCCTCATCGTCCACGTCATGCTGGTGGTGGTGGTGTTCAAGAACCGCCGCCTGGTCGCCGGCTGGATCGCGCCGAGCGAGGATGACGGCCGCCCGCTCGCGCTCGCGCGCAAGCGGGCGGCGCGGCTTTGGCATCATGTCGCAATCATCGCCATTCTCGGCCTCTGGCTGGTCTGGGCGCTCGGCGTGCCGGACGGCTATCGCTTACTGCTCAAGATCGGGGCGCTGAGCGTCGTCGTTCTCATCGCCGGGCGAGCGGCGCGGCAAGTCGTGCTCGGCGCCCTCGACCGCATGTTCCATGTCGGCGCCGAACCGATCGCCGGGCTCGAGGTGGTGCCGGGACTGGCCGGCATCTCGGCGCGGGCACGCAGCTATTATCGCCTGTTGCGCGCCATCGTCTCGGGCATCATCACCGCGATCATCCTGGTCTCGCTCCTGCAGACATGGGGGTTCGGCGCCTTCGACTGGTTCAGCGACGGCGCCCTCGGCGAACGGGTGGTCTCGGCGCTGGTGACCATCGCATTGGTCCTGTTTTTCGTGCTCGTGGTGTGGGAGGGGGCCAATGAGCTGATCCTGCGCCAGGTGACGCGTCTCACCAGCCAGGGCCACATGGCGCGGGCGAGCCGCATGCGCACGCTGCTGCCGATGATCCGCGCCGCTCTCGCGGTGGTGTTGTTCCTGATCGCAGCCCCGGTCGCGCTCTCTGAAATCGGCGTCAACATCGCGCCCTTGCTCGCCGGCGCCGGCATCGTCGGCGTCGCCATCGGCTTTGGCTCGCAAAAACTGGTGCAGGATCTGATCACCGGCGTCTTCCTCCTCCTCGAAAACGCGATGCAGGTCGGGGATTGGGTGACGCTGGCCGGGGTTTCGGGCTCGGTCGAGGCGCTTTCGGTGCGCACCATCCGGCTGCGCGCCAGCGACGGCTCGGTGCACATCATCCCCTTCAGCGCGGTGACCACGGTCAGCAACAGCAATCGCGGTCTCGGCAATGCCGCGGTCAATGTCAGCGTCGCCTACAAAGAGGATACCGATCGCGTCTGCGAGGCGCTGCGCGAGGTCGCCGCCGGGATGCGCAAGGATCCCGCCTTTCAGCGCGGCATGTTGAGCGATCTGCAGCTCTGGGGCGTCGATAAGATCGAAGGCGCCGTCGTCACCATCGCCGGCCAAATCGTCTGCACCGACAGCGCCCGCTGGGGGGTGCAGCGCGAGTTCCATCGGCGCATGAAAAAGCGCTTCGAGGAACTCGGCATCGAGATCGCCAATCCGACCCAGACCGTGCTGCTGCTGACCCCGCCGGGTCAGCAGGCGCCGGCGCAAGCCGAACCCTCGCGGCAAGAAGCGGCGCAATGAGCGACGATCCCGGCCGCGCGATCGCAGCACGCGGCTTCGCCTTCGTCCCGGCGGCGACGATGCGAGCCGAATTGCTGAGACACGGCGCCCTCGACGACTGGGCGAGGTTCGCCGCAAGCTGGAACGAACTCGGCCGCGACACCTACATGGCCGATGGCGGGCGCTACCGCAAACGCCGCTTCGCGGTATTCACGGCCGTCCCCGGTGAGCCGGCGATCCCGCGCGCCCCGCATCAGCCGCATTATCAGTCACGCGACTATAACCCCCTCAATGGCGGCATCGCCCGCTGGTTCGAGCCGATCCGCGACGACGTCGCCGCGAGCGCCAGCTTCACGACCATCCTCCGCTTCTGCCGCGCGCTTTTCGACGGGCTGTGCCCGAATGTCGCCTGGCATATCGAGGCGCACCAATTCCGCATCGAGGCGCGCGCCGACGCCCCCGGCAAGCCGACGCCAGAGGGATTGCACCGCGACGGGGTCGATTACGTGCTCGTCCTGATGATCGGGCGCGAGAACATCGAGCGCGGTGAGACCAGCATTCATGCCCTCGATGGCAAATTGCTCGGGAGCTTCACCCTCGCCGCCCCCTTCGATGCCGCCCTGGTCGATGACCACCGCGTCTATCACGGCGTCACCCCGGTGGCGCCGGTGGATGCCGGCGCGCCATCCCATCGCGACGTTTTGGTGGTGACGTTTCACCGCAAAACGGCGGGGGCGAAAGGGTAAGAAAGAATCTTCTTTTTCTGAAGAAAAAGAAGCAAAAAGACTTTATCCGGTTTTCTTGGCGTGTTTACTATTCATTGGGAAGAAATTCTCGCTCCCTCGTCTTGCGATGCGCGAATGTCAGGCCAATGACACCACTCGCGAGGATCGCGAGGCTCATCGGCTCGGGCACCGAGGACGAGCCCGGTGGATCGACATAGGTGGCAAACCCGTCGCCAGCATAATCGGATATGAAATCGGGGCCAAATACGTTCGGGTTGAGCACGAAATCCGAACCACCCGCATAAGGTTGCGGGTAGGTGCTGTGCTGCAACCAATCGGTGCCGTTGTTTCCGATCGGCTCGATTCCCAAGACTTCACCGACCGTTACCGGCAGGGAAACCGTGAAGGTGGAAACACCAGCCGCGTTTGTCGAATCGAAGGTTCCAACGTCCAGAACAGTCGTCGTCGGTGTGCCGCCCGAGGTGGACAGGATGTTGACGCCCGTGAACGCACTGTTCGAGGAAGTCGTATCAACGGTGATTTCGGCCAACGTTCCGGCGATTCCGACCGTGAAGGTTTCCGCTCTTCGAAAAGATCCTCCGGAAAAGGCGGCATATTGGATACTCGGCGTGGGTGTGTATTCCTGATCCAGCACCGGGGTCGCCCAGGCCGCAGGCGCGAGAAACCCAAAACCAAACAGTGTCGCCACCGCCACAGACCGCGTGATCGAACGCATAGCCCTAAATTCCTCCTCTCCCGAACATCTTAATTTTTCACGATGCGCCGCCAGTCGAAAAAAGCATCAAATGGTAAAAAATCACGTCTCGTGAAGGCAACGGCGAACGCATTTTCCTCTCATCAATTCCGCGTGAGCTACCATGGCCGACCCCATCACGCCGCCAAACGGCATCCCGGCTTCGTCGTGACCCCCGGCTCGCCGATAGCGTCAACCCTCACAGTTCAGGCGAAACGGCCGGGATCGATGCGGGCGATGATTTCGCCGGCCGCGCCGGCGTCCTGCCCGAGCACCATCGCCGCAACCAGCGCGCCCGCCGCCGGCGCGGTCTGGATGCCATAGCCGCCTTGCCCAACACACCAGAAAAATCCCTCGGCGGCGCGGTCCCAGCCGAAGGCGAGACTGCCGTCGGGCGTGAAGCTGCGCAGGCCCGCCCAACTCCGCTCGACGCGCCGCACCGCGATCGTGAGCGCTTGCTGCATGCGGTCGATGCCGATCGCGATATCGATCTCGTCGGGCTGCACATCATGCGGGTGGGTCGGGGTCGCATCCGCCGGCGTCACCATCAGCCGCGTGCGCGCTTCCGGGCGGACATACCAGCTTTGCACGACATCTTGCACCAAAGGCCAATCGACGACCGCGAAGGGGGCGGGATCGATGATCGCGCCGGTGCGGCGCTTGGGCACGAGGCCGAGCGGCGCAACCCCGGCCGCCTGCGCGACCTCATCGCCCCAGGCACCGGCGGCGTTGATGACGATCGGGGAGAGGAACCGCGCGTCGCCCGCCTCCGTTCCAACCCGCCACAGCCCCTGGCCGCGCTCAATCGTCCGGGCGCGGGCATGGAGCGCGAGCAAGCCGCCGGCGCGGCGGAATTCGCGCAAAAACCCCTGATGCAGGGCGGCGACGTCGATATCGAAAGCATCGTCTTCGATCGCCGCGCCAACCGCATAGCCCGGCCGCAGCGCCGGCACCCGGCGCGCGACCTCGGCAAGCCCGATCTCACGCACGGCTTCGCCCTCGGCCATCAGGGTGGCCAGCGCCGCGGCCTGCTCGGGCGGGGCGAGAAACAACACGGCGCGGCGATGGTTGAGCGGGTGATCGCTAAAGCCCGGCGGCGGCGCATCGAAAAACCCGCGCGAGAGGCGGGTCAGGACATGGACATCCGGGGGGCCGTAATTGAGAATCCAGATCGCCGCCGAGCGGCCGGTACTATGATAACCCGGCGTATCCTCGGCCTCGATCAGCGCGATCTTGCGCCCGCTTGCCGCCCGCGCGAGCGCGGCGGCCGCACTCGCGCCGGCCATCCCCGCGCCGATGACCAGGATATCGACGTGATGCTCGTCCATGGGTGAAAACTCTACCGGATGGCAGGATTTGGCAAGAGCGGCGCACCGCGCTGCAACAAAACAGTCACAAAAGTGACACGAAACCATGCGGGGCGTTCGCGCCAATGCGCGCTATAAACCCCGGCACAAAAGGGTCACGCTTGCCGGGCGATAGGATGGCCCAGCGCGAGCGAAAAAATCCAGGCTCTTTCGTTCACTTTCCTGTGCGTGACGGAGACATTCGATGCGTTTAGCTGTTCTCGGCTGCCTTGGCCTGCTCGTCGCGGGGCCAGCGCTCGCGCAATCGGCGGCCAACGGGAGTGCGCCCGCTGGGAGTGCGCCTGCCCTGGGCCAGTCGACCATGGCGGCAACCACCATGACGCCGGTCACCACCCAGCCGATGCCGGTCGCGAACCCGCTCGACATCCATAATCTCCGCGACCTCGCGCTCGCCTGCACGCTGCGCAACGATAGTCCCTACTACGTTGCCGGAACCAGCCTTTGCGCCGGTTATGAGGCGGCGGTGCTCGATTTCCATCTCCTCGATACGATGGGGCCGCGCCATAACAAGCGCAAAGTCTGCCTCCCCAACCCGGCGCCGACGCGGCGCCAATCCGTCGCCGGACTGGTCTCCTGGGTCCAGAGCAATCCACAATATCTCGACGAGCCGGCAGCGAGCGGGGTGTTGCGGTATTTTATCAATACCTATCCCTGCAACCGCAAAACCTTTCAATGGTCGCCGCCGGGGCCGATGCAATAAGCCCCGACCCAAGCCTTAGAGCAAGGTAGGTTTTGATTGAACCATCCTGTTCCATCAAAACCGGCCAACGTGCTCGCCAAAATAGGGGTAGAGCGTGATCGACTTAAACCGATCGCGTTCTAGATACGATAACAGACCCGCAACCCGCCCCAGATCCGGCCATTGACCCGGATCGGGGCGGAAGCGTCTTTCATCAGGGCGAATTTGCCGCCGCCCATATCGCGACGATAGGTCTGCAATAAAAACGGCGCGTTGCTGGTCGCCACCGCCTGGGCGGTTTTGTCGGTATAGCGGCGACGGTTGCGGCCATTGGCGGCATTCCAGAGCGGATCCGCCCCGTGCGGTTTGCGATATTGCGGATTATGGGTCGGAATCAGCAGATTATGATCGGTGCAGGCGCACCAGACGACCCTTGGGTCGAGCGCCAACACCGGATCATGCAGTGGCGGCAGAACGCGATCGAGGAAATCGATATAGCGGGTCATGAATTGCTGCGGATCGGTGCCGGCAATCGGGCGAAGATCCTTGTCGAACAGATCGGCCTCGGTGATCGTGCCGGCGCTCAGGGCGTCGGCGAACGCCGCCTCGATCCGCGCCGCGGTCTCTCTCGCGGCGGCGATGAATTTGCTGTCCACCGTCTCAAAGCCGGAATCGGCGGTGCGGACCATGATCCGCTCGCTTGCCTCCAAAAGCGTGCCGCCGCGGCCGGCGGCGGTCGCGAGCGTCGCCGCCGAGCGGGTGATGCCGGCTTTCATGGCATCGACCAGCTCCGCGAATTGCTCGCAGCGGGCGGTGATCTCGTTGGTCGCGCCGCCGATCCGCCCGGCATTGGTCTCGACCGCCGCGACCGCGCCACTCACCGTCTGCATCGCCTGATTGATGACATCGGCGCTTTTGCCCACCTCATGCGCCTCGCGCGCCCCATCCTCGGCGTGGCGGAGCAGAAGCTGCAAGGCCTCGGTGAGGGCGGCGAGCGTCGCGCCGATCTCGGCGGTCGCGGCGCTGGTTTGCTTGGCGAGCGCCTTGACCTCGCTCGCGACGACGGCGAAGCCGCGTCCGGCCTCGCCGGCCCGCGCCGCCTCGATGGTCGCGTTGAGCGCGAGAAGATTGGTCTGGCGGGCGATGCGGTCGATATTCTGGGAAACTTTGCCGACCGTCGCGATCGCCTCGCCGAAGGCGCCGACCTGGCTGCGGATGGTACCGGCGGCAGCGACCAGCCGCTCGATGGCGCCGAGCGAGGCCCGCACCTCGGCCGCCGAAACCTCGGTATCCTGGCGCGCCGCCCCCGCCATGCGGGCATTTTCCGCTGCCGTCTCGGCGATCAGGCGGTTGGCGGTGATGATTTCGTCGCTGGCGGCGCCGATTTCCCCGACCTGGCGCGATTGCCCCTCGAGATGGGTGTTGACCTCCTGCACATCGCCCACGAGATCGGCGATATCGACCGAAAGCCGGCCGATATCCTCGGCGATCTCGGCGATGATGCGGGCCGGCGCTGTCACCTCCACCTTCGGTGGGTCGCCCGCCCGCTCATGATACGCATCCAGCGGCATTGCCCCTCTCCTTGCGGTCGGGGAACAGTCTAGCGCCGAAAACCTACCTTTCGATTAATCGCGCTCAGGTCATGTATTGGCCGCCATTGATGGTGAGCGTCGCGCCGGTGACGAAACCGGCCTCCTCGGCCGCGAGAAACACCACCGCGCGGGCGATTTCCTCGGCCTGGCCGAGACGGCCGACGGGGATTTTGGCGATGACCTTCTGCAGTGCCTCGGCCGGCACCGCGCGCACCATCTCGGTGTCGATATAACCCGGGGCGACGGCGTTGACGGTGATGCCGTGGCGGGCGCCTTCCTGGGCCAGCGCCTTGGTGAAGCCGATCATCCCGGCCTTGGCGGCGGAATAATTCACTTGCCCATATTGCCCGGCCTGGCCGTTGATGCTGCTGATATTGATCACGCGGCCGAATTTCGCCGCCCGCATCCCCTCGAAGGTGAGCTTGCAGAGATTGAAGCACGACGTGAGGTTGGTTGCGATCACCACATCCCACATCTCGCGCGTCATGCGCGCAAGGGTGGTATCGCGGGTGATGCCGGCATTGTTGACGAGCACGGCGATCGGGCCATGTTCCTTGGCGATTTCCGCCACCGCGACCTCGCAGGCGCCATAATCGCCGGCGTCAAAGCGCAGCACCGCGATCCCGGTTTCCTCGGCGAAGGCCCGCGCCGCCGCATCATTGCCGGCATAGCTCGCGACCACGCGGTGACCCGCCGCTTTCAGCGCCCGCGAAATCGCCGCGCCAATGCCCCGCGTCCCGCCGGTGACCAATGCGACCCGTTCCATGTTTACCTCCCGTTATGAACGTTCGACGCCGTCAGGCTAGCATGCCGCGCGGGGATAATGTTGAGCGAAATCAATGTTGCAGCGCAGCACCCCGCCCCACCCCGCCTGGGCGGGGAGGGATGCCGCATCGCTCAGCGCTCGACGCACATGGCAACGCCCATGCCGCCGCCGATGCAGAGTGTCGCCAGGCCCTTATGCGCATCGCGCCGGGCCATTTCGGCGAGCAGTGTGACGAGGATACGCGCCCCGGAAGCGCCGATCGGGTGGCCGATCGCGATCGCGCCGCCATTGACGTTCACCTTCGCCGGATCCCAGCCGAGATCCTTGTTGACGGCGCAGGCTTGCGCTGCGAACGCCTCGTTGGCCTCGATCAGATCGAGATCCTCGACCTTCCAGCCGGCCCGCGCCAGCGCCTTGCGCGAGGCCGGGATCGGGCCGGTGCCCATCAGCGCCGGATCGACGCCGGCGGTCGCGAAGGCAGCGATGCGGGCAAGCGGCGTCAGCCCGCGCTTGGCCGCCTCGCTCGCCGTCATCACGACGAGGGCGGCGGCGCCATCATTGATGCCGCTCGCGTTCGCCGCTGTCACCGTGCCGTCCTTGGTGAAGGCCGGCCGCAGCTTCGTCATCGCCTCGAGGGAGGCATCGTGGCGGATATATTCATCCTCGGACACCACCACGTCACCCTTGCGGCCCTTCACCGTGACCGCCGCGATCTCGCTCTGAAAGCGCCCGGCTTTCTGCGCGGCACTCGCCTTCTGCTGGGAGGCGAGGGCGAAGGCATCCTGCTCCTCGCGGGTGATCTGATAGGCGCGGGCGACGTTCTCGGCGGTGACGCCCATGTGATAGCCGTTGAAAATATCCCAGAGCCCGTCTTTGATCATGGTGTCGACGAAGCCGAGATCGCCCATTTTCACCCCGGCGCGGAGATGTGCTGCGTGCTGCGCGAGGCTCATGCTTTCCTGGCCGCCGGCGACGACGATCTTGCTCTCGCCGCTCATCACCTGCTGTGCCGCGAGAGCGACGGCGCGCAGCCCCGAGCCGCAGACCTGATTGATGCCGAATGCGGTTTTGTCGTCCGGGATGCCGGCGGCGCGGGCCGCCTGGCGGGCCGGGTTCATGCCCTGGCCGGCGGCGAGGATCTGGCCGAGGATCACCTCGTCGACCTCACCGGGCTCGAGTTTGGCGCGGCCGATCGCGGCCGAAAGCGCGGTCGCGCCGAGCGTGTGCGCCGGCACTGACCCGAACGCGCCGTTGAAGCTGCCAACCGGCGTGCGGGCGGCGGCGGCGATGACGATATCTTCCATGATGTCACTTCCTCCTGAAGCCATGATGGACCCGGTGCGGCGGACCAGTCGCCAAGCGGCGTCTGGCCCCGGATGAGGGTCTCGCGACAAGCCTAGGCCGCCCGTGCCCCGCCCGCCAGGGGGTGGATCAAGACGAGCGGATCGCGTGGGGGTTGGCGGCGCGGCGCCGGCGGGATAGGAGCAGGCGTTCGACAACCCCCCGCGCCGGAGGATTTCCCCATGCCTGCCACCGCGCCGCCCCGTCCGGTCGCCGAGCTTTCCTTCGAGGACGCGATGGCCGAGCTCGAGCAGATCGTGCGCGCTCTCGAGGAAGGGCGGCAGACGCTGGACGAGGCGCTCGCCGCCTATGAGCGCGGCACCGCGCTCCGCCAGCATTGCGAGGCGCGGCTCGCCGAGGTTGAGGGGCGCATCAACGCCATCGTCGCGACCGAGGACGGGCTCGCCACCCGCCCGGTGGCGCCATGAGTGAGGTTCAACCCCCGGCGCCCGATGACGCGCCCGACCCCAGGCTCACGGCGGCGCTTGGCGCCGCGGCGGCGCGGGTCGAAGCGGCGCTCGAGACCCTGCTCGTGGTGCCGGAGGGGCTGGAGGCGCGGCTGTTTGAGGCCATGCGTTACGCGACGCTCGGCGGCGGCAAGCGGCTCCGCGCCTTTTTGGTGCTGGAGAGTGCGGCGCTGTTCATGGTGAATGCCACCTGCGCCGCCCGCGTCGCCGCCGCGGTCGAGATGCTGCATGCCTATTCGCTGGTGCATGACGATCTGCCGGCGATGGATGACGATGATCTCCGCCGCGGCCGCCCGAGCACCCATCGCGCCTTCGACGAAGCGACCGCGATCCTCGCCGGCGATGCCCTGCAGACCCGCGCCTTCGAGGTGCTGGCCGAGCCCGACACCCATTCCGACCCGCAGGCGCGCGCCGATCTGGTGCTCGGGCTCGCGCATGCCGCCGGCGCGCGCGGCATGGTCGGCGGCCAGATGATCGACATGGCGGCGGAGGGGAAAGAGCTGAACGAGGCCGAAATCGCGCGCCTGCAAGCGTTGAAAACCGGCAGGCTTATTCAGTTCAGCGCCGAGGCCGGCGCCATTCTCGGCCGCGCGCCGCACGCCCAGCGCCAGGCGCTGGCCTGGTACGGGCGCGATCTCGGCGCCGCCTTTCAGATCGCCGATGATCTCCTCGATGCCCTCGGCACCACCGAGGAGACCGGCAAGACCGCCGGCAAGGACCAGGCCGCCGGCAAGGCGACGCTGGTTGCGATCCTCGGCCCCGAGCGCGCCCGCGCCCAGGCGCTGCTGCTCGCCGAGCAAGCGGCGGCGCATCTCGATATGTTCGGCGAGCGCGCCGCCCATCTCCGGGCGCTGGCCCGCTTCGTCGTCATGCGCCGGCACTGACGGCGGCGGCGGATGGCAAGGCTCCGTGCCGATCAGCTTCTGCTGGCGCGCGGCCTTGCCGAAAGCCGAGCGCGGGCGCAGGCGCTGATTTTGGCCGGGAAAGTTCTCTCTGGGACGCGGCGGGTCGAGAAATCCGGCGAGTTGCTTGCAGACGACGCGCCGCTTGCGCTCCGCGGCGAGGACCACCCTTGGGTTTCGCGCGGCGGCGTCAAGCTCGCGCACGCCCTTGACCATTTCGGCCTCTCGCCTTCGGGGCGCATCGGGCTCGATATCGGCGCCTCGACCGGCGGCTTCACCGAGGTCCTGCTCGCGCGCGGCGCGACGCGGGTGCATGCCGTCGATGTCGGGCATGGGCAGCTCGCCTGGAAGCTGCGCCAGGATGCCAGGGTCGTCGTGCATGAGCGCACCAATGCCCGCCATCTCGATGCCAGGCTGATCCCCGAGGCGGTCGGCTGCGTGGTCGCGGATGCGAGTTTCATCGGGCTGGAAACGGTTTTACCGGCGCCGCTGGCGTTAGCCGCACCGGGGGCCTTCGCGGTCGCGCTGATTAAGCCGCAGTTCGAAGCCGGGCGCGAGGGCATCGGCAAGGGCGGGATCGTGCGTGACCCGGCGGTGCATGAGGCGGTCTCTGCGCGCATTGCCGCCTGGTGGGCGGCGCTGCCGGGCTGGCGGGTGCTCGGGCTCACGCCGAGCCCGATCACCGGCGCCGACGGCAACCGCGAATTTTTGATCGCGGCCCTTCGAGACTGAGAGACGCGGGTTCAGCGTTTCGTCGCTTTGTAGCGCGCCGCTTCCTCGGCGCTGGCGACGCCGCCATGCGCTGCCGACCATGCCACCGGGTCTTCGAGGAAGCGCCGCACGCCGGCGAGCGTGGCCTCGGAAAAATGGCCGCGATCCTTGCCGGCATCGAGCACGTCCCACCAGGTCGCGAGATGATGGAGCGTAATTCCCATCCCCGCCAGGGTCTGCAGGCTGCCCGGGAAAACACCGTAGAAAAACACCACGAACGCATGCTCGATGATCGCGCCGGCGTCCCGCAGCGCTTGCGCGAAATGGATTTTTGACTGCCCGTCGGTAGTCAGATCCTCGACCAGCAGCGTCCGCTTGCCCTCCGGCACGTCACCCTCGATCAGGGCATCGCGGCCGAACCCTTTCGGCTTCTTGCGGATATAGGCCATCGGCGCCAGCATCCGATCGGCGATCCAGGCGGCGAAGGGAATGCCCGCGGTCTCGCCGCCGACCACCACGTCGACGCTCTCATAGCCAATCTGGCGGCCGATCTTCTCGACCGCCAGCGCACAGATCTTGGCGCGCGCGCGGGGGAAATAGATGATCCGCCGGCAATCGATATAGACTGGCGATTTCCAGCCCGAGGTCAGGGTGTAGGGTGCCTCGGGGCGGAAATTCACCGCCCCGATCTCGAGCAAAATCCGCGCCGTGGTCAGCGCCGCGCCGCGATCCCAATCCGTCATCTCACTCGCCGCCATGGCACCCTCCGCCAACCCCCGATGAAGCGGCCCCGGTCTAGCCGGATTGCCTTCCGTGGTCCATCATTGGCAGGGCTTTACGGAGAGAGACATGGCGCGCACCTATCGTATCGCGGTGATCCCGGGGGATGGCATCGGCAAGGAAACCGTGCCCGAAGGGTTGCGGGTGCTGGACGCGGCTTCGCGCCGCTTCGGCTTCTCCCTCGCCCTCGATCATTATGATTGGTCGTGCGAAACCTACCAGCGCACCGGCGCGATGATGCCGGCGGATGGGTTGGAGCGCCTTGCTGGCCATGATGCGATCTTCCTCGGCGCCGTCGGCTGGCCCGGGGTTCCTGATCATGTCTCGCTCTGGGGGCTGCTCATTCCGCTTCGCCGCGGCTTTGACCAATATGTCAATCTTCGCCCCTGCCGGCTATTGCCGGGCATGCGCACGCCGCTCGCCGGGCGCGGGCCGGCGGAGATCGATTTCATCGTCGTGCGCGAAAACACCGAGGGCGAATATTCCGATATCGGCGGCCGCGCCTTCGTCGGCACGGAGCGCGAATTCGCAACCCAGCAAAGCGTCTTCACCCGCCACGGGGTCGATCGCGTGCTCCGCCACGCCTTCGAGCTGGCACGTTCGCGGCCACGCAAGCACCTGACCTCGGCGACCAAATCGAACGGCATCACCGTCACCATGCCCTATTGGGACGAGCGCTTCGCGCTGATGGCGCGGGAATACCCGGACGTGACCACGGCGCAGTTTCATATCGACATTCTCTGCGCCCACTTCGTCCAGCACCCGGACTGGTTCGATGTCGTCGTCGGCTCCAACCTGTTCGGCGATATCCTGAGCGATCTCGGCCCCGCCGTCGCCGGCTCGATCGGCATCGCGCCCTCGGCCAATATCAATCCCGAACGCCGCTATCCTTCGATGTTCGAGCCGGTGCACGGCTCGGCGCCGGATATCGCCGGCCGCGGCATTTGCAACCCGATCGGCCAGATCTGGTCGGCGGCGATGATGCTCGACCATCTCGGCGAAAAAGACGCGGCGCGGACGATCGAGGCCGCGATCGCCGCTCTCCTCGCCGAACCCGGCCCCCGCACCCGCGATCTCGGCGGCACCGCCAGCACCGCGGAAATCGGCCAGGCGCTGGCCGCGCGCGTTGCTGGGTGAAAAGCGGCGAAGACACCACCCCTCGCCGAGAGCAAACGCCGCCACCCGGTTTCTCGCCCCGGGGATGCGGTCTTTAGGCTGGTGGTTTAGCCCACAGTTGCGGGCGGCAACGGCGCGCCTGCGTCTTTCCGGGCGCGGCTTTGCGCCTTGCGTTTGCCGAGATTGGCGCGGAGCGCCTCGGCTTCCTTGGCTTGCCGCGCGGCGCGGGCGGCTTGCGCCGCCGGGCTTTCGCGCGGCGCTGTGCGGTCTTTCGCGGCGGGTGGGGCGGAAGAAGGCATAAGCGCGAGAAAACCCGGGCTTGCGCCGCCGGTCAAGACGTCGCCCGTCAGTAGACACGAAAAAGTCTCGGGACACGAAAAAGCCCGGAACCCGCAGCGGGTTCCAGGCTTCGCATCACCGCCGTTTTGCGCTCCCCGGAAACGCCGGGAAGGAGAGCGTTCCGGGAAGCGTCGACGGCGATGCGTTAGGCGGTTTTGGTGAACTTATCGGCCGCGAGGGTGACGCGCGCGAGCAGCGGCGCCGTCGCCTGCTCGGCGAGCTTGAAGGAGGCATCGGTGAAGCGGCCGGCCTCGGCCACCGACTTCTCGAACGTGGTGCGGGCGAGATTGGAGTGAAGATCCACCGCGTCCTTGAGCGACTTGACGCCGCTCAGCGCCTTGAACACGTTCACCGTCTCCTCGAACTGCGCCTGCGCCGAGGCGGCAAACTGCTTCGAGAGATCCTGCACGCCGGCCGCCCAGATCTGGCTCGACTTCACCAGCGCCTCGACATTGCCCTGACCGAAGGTGACGAAATCCTCGGTCGCCTTGATTGCCTTGTCCATCTGTTCCTTCATGGGAAACTCCATCATCGTTGTTTTTCCCTGCTTCGTCGGAGCAGCCGGGATCACTGCTTTTTGCGGCGCGGTGGCGGCAGGCTCACCATGAACCTCGCGCGCCGCACCGGGCGCGGCCGATGCGACCGCGACTGCTTTGGGTTTCGTCGCCACGTTGCATCTCCATTCTCATTTGCGGCAGGCACGCTGACCCGGAGCCATTTTCACGACATCGGCCGCCTTTTTGGCGCCCGCGCCGGCCTGTTCGGCTGACCCGGACCAGCCGGCGACCCCGGCTTTGCTGCACTGCAACAACGCGGATATAAATCGATCGATAGAGGCGGTCAAGGGATTTTTGTGCACCGCAATAAAAAGATCATGCCGTTGCTCGTGCCGGCTTTTCGCCACGCGGTTTCGCGCGCGTCCGAGCGCCGCTTGAAAATTGTTCCTTAACCCCTTCAAAGGCAGACTGAATTTCGAGATTTCCACCTGGACAGGAAAGCGTCCCCGCCGCTACACTCATGGCGGCATGACAATAGGGAAGACGAGGATGGCGTTTTTGACAGGCGTGCCAGACGGGGGCGTGCCAGACGGGGAGGGTCACGCTGGCGCACGACGCGGCGGCCAGAGGCTGCGCTTCGCCGCCCTGTTTTTGCTGGCGTTGGCCTTGCTGCCCGGCGTCGCCCGCGCGCAGATCGGCTCTGACCGCTACAGCGCGATGGTGATCGACGCGGCGTCGGGCCGCGTGCTCTATGCCGCCAATCCCGATGCCGCGCGCTATCCGGCGAGCCTCACCAAGCTCATGACCCTTTATCTCACCTTCGAGGCGTTGCGCGACCGGCGGATCGCGCTTTCGGATCGGGTGCCGGTGTCGGCCTATGCCGCGTCTCAGGAGCCGTCCAAACTCGATCTCCGCCCGGGAACGCGCCTCACCGTCGAGCAGGCCGTTCTCGCCTTGGTCACCAAATCCGCCAATGACGCCGCCGCCGCCCTCGGGGAAATGCTCGGCGGCTCGGAAACACGTTTCGCTCAAATGATGACGCTGCGCGCCCGCGCGCTCGGCATGTCGCATACCACGTTCCGCAACGCCTCCGGCCTTCCCGACCCCGAGCAGGTCACCACCGCGCGAGACCTCGCCCTCCTCGCCCGCCACATCATCCAGGACTATCCCGATCAATATCGCTATTTCAGCGTCCCCGGCTTCGTCTTCCATGGCCGCATGATCCCCAATCACGACCATATGCTCACGACCTATGAGGGCGCGGACGGGCTCAAGACCGGCTATACCGAGGCCGCCGGCCATAATCTCGTCACCAGCGCGGTGCGCGGTGACACCCGGCTGATCGGCGTCGTGCTGGGTGCCAGTTCCAACCCGGAGCGCGATCAGCATATGGCGGCACTCCTCGATCAGGGTTTTTCCAGCCTTGGCGTGCCGGGAAGCGGGATCCTGCTCGCCCGCGCGAGTGGCAAGAAAGCCGGCGGGGGGAATTGGGGCCTGATCGCGACCGCCCATGCCGCGACCTTGCCGCCAGCGCTCCGCCGCCCGGGCGGGCCGCCGCCGACACGGCTCGCCGCCGCCTCGCGCTGGCACAAAAAACACGCCCATCTCGTGCATGACGCCTCAGACCATCTCTCGCCGCACCATAAGCCCCACGCGCCGGGCCATGCCGGCGCGCCCACGCTCAGCAGCCATGCCCCTGCCCAGAAGCCATTGCCGGTGCCGCCAACGCTGACCTGACCCGACCTGGCCGAGGATTTGCCACGCCGAGACCCTTGCGCCGTGCCGCTCGGTTGCGCATCTTTCCTCAATGATCGCGGGAGGTGCGGCGGCATCGTCCCAGATACGGGAGCAAAGGGATCAGACCATGGACGGCGGAGCCGATGCCCGGCGTGTCACGCTTTATCAGGAAGCCGATTTCGCCGGGCTGCGTGCGGCCGGGCGGCTCGCCGCCGAAACCCTCGACATGATCACCCCGCATGTCCGCCCCGGCGTCAGCACCGCTGAACTCGACACCCTGTGCCATGAGTTCATCGTCGCTCACGGCGCGGTGCCGGCACCGCTCCATTATCGCGGCTTTCCGAAATCGATCTGCACCTCGATCAACCATGTCGTCTGCCACGGCATTCCCGGTGAGCGTCGCCTCGACGAGGGCGATATCGTCAACATCGATGTCACGGTGATCCTCGACGGCTGGCACGGCGACAGCAGCCGGATGTATGTCGCGGGCAATGCCTCGACCCGCGCCCGGGTGCTGATCGATGTCACCTATGAAGCCTTGCTGCGCGGCATCGCGGCGGTCAAACCGGGGGCGACGCTCGGCGATATCGGCTTTGCCATCCAGAGTTTCGTCGAAGCCAAGCGTTTCAGCGTGGTGCGGGATTTCTGCGGCCATGGCATCGGCCGGCGTTTCCACGAGCCGCCCAATATCCTCCATTTCGGCCGCCGCGGCGACGGGATCACGCTTCGCCCAGGGATGGTCTTCACCATCGAGCCGATGGTCAATGTCGGCCGCGCCGAGGTGAAAATCCTCGACGATGGCTGGACCGCCGTGACCCGCGATCGCAGCCTCTCGGCCCAATTCGAGCACATGCTCGGCGTCACCGAGGCGGGCTGCGAGATTTTTACCCTCTCGCCCGCCGGCTACGAGAAACCACCTTACCCCATCGCCGGTTGAGCGCGCGCTTGTCCGCGCCCCCGCCTCCCGACCTGTTTTCAAGCGCGGCGCCGCAGCCCCGCAAACCGGCCGGCGCCGAGGGGCATCGGGCGCGGATGCGCGCGCGCCTCCTCGCCGCCGGGGCGGAATCGCTCGCCGATCACGAATTGCTGGAAATGGTGCTGTTCACCGCGCTGCCGCGGCGTGACACCAAGGCGATCGCCAAGGCTCTGCTCGCGCGCTTCGGCAGTTTTGCCGGCGCGATCGCCGGACCGCTCGCCGATTTGCGCACGATCGAGGGCCTCGGCGAAGCCGGCGCGGCGGCGCTGAAAACCGTCCAGGCGGCCGCACTCCGCCTTGCGCGAAGCGAGATCAGGGACCGGCCGCTGCTCGATAACTGGGCGCGGCTGATCGATTATCTCAATGCCGCGCTTGCGCGTGAGCGGGTGGAACAGTTCCGCGTGCTGTTTCTCGATTCCCGCAACCATCTGCTCGCCGACGAGGTGCAGGCGCGCGGCACCGTCAATCACACCCCGGTCTATCCGCGCGAAGTGGTGAAGCGGGCGTTGGAACTGCACGCCGCGGCGATCATCCTGGTCCACAACCATCCGAGCGGCGACCCCACGCCCTCGCGCGAGGATATCGCCATGACCGCCGAGACCCGCAAGGCAGCCGAGGCTCTCGCGATCGTGCTGCATGACCACGTGATCATCGGCAATGGCCGCTGGGTCAGTCTGCGCGAGCGAAAACTGCTATAGCGTCTCAGGCCAAGGCGCGAGATCCGTCTTCGGGAACGCGCTATTTCGGCGCGAGCAGGGTGACCCCGTAATGGCGATAGATTTGTGCGATGGTGCCATCGGCGGCCAAGCTCGCCAGCGCCGCGTCGATCGCAGCCCGGAGATCGGCGTCGGGCTTCACCATGCCGACCGAGACATTCCAGGCAAGACCGGGATCACGCTCATCGAGCCCGATGATTTGCACCGGATGGTCAGGGTGACGGAGATTGTAATAGCCTGCCGCCGCCGGGGTCACCATCACCGCATCGACCTCATGATGGGCCAGACCGTCGAGCGCGTCATCTTCGAAGCCAAAGATCGAAATGCCGATATGGCGCTCGCCGAGGGACATCGCCGCCGTCGAGCCGAGAAGAACGCCGACCTTGGTTGCCGGGCCGAGGGCGTCGAATGAGGTGATTTTGCTGCCCGCCGGCACCACGAGAGCGGCACCCGTGCGATAATAAGGTTTAGATGTCTTGAGATTCGACTCTTCCTGCGCCTCGCGATTCTCGATGGTGTCGAGCATGATGTCGCAATTGGCGGCGCGGATCTGAAAGCCGGTGACCACCCAATCGGGCTCCATGGCGACACCGATTTTGGCGGCGATGGCACGCGCCAGCTCGATCTGAAAGCCTGGCGGATCACCGGCTTTGCTGGAAAAGGGCAGCGCGTTGGGATGGGCGCACACCCCGAGCACGCCGCGGGCGCGGATGTCATCAAGCGAACGCGCCTCGGCATGGGCCGCAAAGATGGCGAACATCGCGGCGGCGAGCAAATATCTCATGGCTGCTCCGGTTTCAGGGCGCGAATATACTGAATGATTTTGTCGATATCGGCATCGTTGAGGGTGCTGCCGAAGGCCGGCATGGCGCCTTCCTTGCCATGCTTGATGCGATAGCGAATGAAATCATCGCTGCGTTTGGTGTTCATCAATTGCGGCCCCTTGCCGGCGACCCGGCCGCCATCACTATGGCACCAGCCGCAGGTGGTGGCAAAGAGCTGATTGACATCCAAATGCGAGGCCTGATCGGCCGGTTGTGCCATTGCCGGCACCGCGGAGACCATCGCAGCGATGGCAACCACCGAGCAAAGTGTGAGATTTTTCATCGGCTTGACAAAATTTCCAAAAAACAACCGGCGAGACATCACGTCTCGCCGGTTGCGATCACTCAGAGATTACTTCGAGAGGCTGTAGACGACCAGCGCGCCGTCATCACGGGGCATGCTTTTGAAGACGCCGCCGAAGGTCGGCGCATAGTCATCGCTTGCCATACCGCCGAAGCCGGCAACAACCGCGACATATTGCTTGCCGTGGGCGGCGTAGCTGATGATGCCGCCCTGATGGCCGGTGCCATCGCCGTGGTTCCACAATTCCTTGCCAGTGGTTGCATCATAGGCGTGGACCGTGCCACGGGCATCGGGAACGAAGACCAAATCGCCGCCGGTGGAGAGAACGCTGGCGAGCGGCGGCTCAGGAAAACGAACTTCCCACTTGGTTTGCCCGGTGATCGGATCACGGGCGTCGAGATGGCCATAGATCGGGCCATTGGGGGGCGGCGCGATGGTGAAATTGGCGCCGATATTGAGCTGCACCTGCGGCGTGGTCACCGGCGTCGTCTTCACGACCTCAAGATGCATGCACCATTCATTGCCGATTTTGTAATAGAGCCCGGTTTTCGGGTCATAGGAGCCGGCATTCCAGCTCACCCCGCCGGAGATGTGCGGGCACAGCACTTCGGCCTGCTTGCCGGCGGTCATGTCGCGGCGGTCGGTCAATTCGCCGGTCTTGGGGTCGATCTTCGCGTAATTGATGTTATGCGAGATCGGCCAGACGTTTTTGACGTTGGCGCTGCGGTCATAGACGAAAATATAGCCGCCCTTGTTGGGGTGGACGACGTATTTCTGACCGGCGCGATCGATCATCAGGAATTCGCCGACGGCGCTATCGAAATCCCACACGTCGTGCGGGTTCTCCTGATGGAAGAATTTCAGCTTGCCGGAAGCGGCATCGAGGCCGAGCACCGAGCTGATATAGAGATTGGTGCCGGGGCGGGCGCCGTTGTGCATCCAATCGGGGCCGGACCAGTCATAGAGTGGCGCGCCGTTCGAGGTGCCCCACCAGATGGTATTGGTTTCGGCGTCATAGCCCCCCGGCATCCAGCCGCCGCCGCCGCCGACCCGCCAGGAATCATTGCCCCAGGTCTTCTTGGTCTCGTCGGTCGGGGCGATGGTGTTGAAGTCCCAGCGCAGCTTGCCGGTGGTCGCATCGACCGCATAAATCATGCCGCGCACCGGCCATTCACCACCTTGCGAGCCGATCACCACCTCGCCATTGACATAGAGCGGCGCGCCGGTGAAGCCGATGGTGAGCTTTTGGCTGTCGATCAGCTTGGTGTCCCAAACCGGCTTGCCGGTTTTCATGTCGAGGGCGATCAGGCGGCCATCGACGGTGCCGACGAACACTTTGCCCTCGCCGAGGGCGACGCCGCGGTTATAGGGCGAATGGGTCTGGCGGGCGACGAGGGCATCGTCGAGCTCCGGGAAATAGGACCAGAGCACCTGTCCGGTCGCGCCGTCAATCGCGAAGACGCGGCTATAGGAGCCCGAATAATAGAGAACACCGTCGGCGACCAGCGGCATCGATTGCAAGCCGCGCGTCGAGTGGCCGGGAATGTGGATCCAGGCGACCGAAAGATCCTTGACGTTCTTCGCATTGATCTGGGTCAACCCGCTATAGTGATAGGAGTTGTAAGATCCATGGTAGGTGAGCCAATCATTCGGGTTATTGGCTTCGATCCGCTTGCTGTCGATCGCTTGCGCCATCGCGGTCGAGGCGGCGAACGCCGTCCCCACCGCAACGGTGAGTGATAGCGCGAGCGTGCGCTGTTTTTGCTTCATCGAGATTTCCTCCCTCATCGGTTAAGACGTAACGCGGAACGTGTTTCGCTGCCGCGCCAAGCATGCCTGAGATTGATAGGCGTGATCAATAGCCGTTGAACATCGTGGTTTGTCGCCAGACCACGTTTCCGTCAGCCGGACAGGCGCAAAGCCGCCATAGCCTCGGGGTTGATCGCCGTGGTATATAACACATGAATGTTACCAGTGTCACGGGGGAGTGAAGGACGTTTCCTCGCCCGTCGTGGCGGAAAGCCATTCGCATCCGAAATGCTGACGAAGAAACCCAAGGAGCGGCAGAAGCGGCAAGCCGAGGATACTGAAATACTCGCCCTCGATGGCCTCGAACAACTGGATCCCCGGCCCTTCGAGACGATAGGCGCCGACCGAGGAAAGCACCCGTTCGCCCTCGGCGGCGAGATAGGCGGCGAGCGCCGCCTCCGACAGCGGGCGCATGCGAAGACGCGGCCGCGCGACATGGCGCCACAGCACCGCATCACCGCGCCAACAGACGATTGCGGTGACCAGTTCGTGCCAAACACCGGCGAGACGGCGCAATTGCTTGGCGGCGGTCGCGAGATCGGCGGGTTTGTCGAACCATTCCGAACCCTGGACGAGAATCTGATCGGCCCCGATGACCAGCGCCGCGGGTGCTGCCCGCGCCACCCGCCTTGCCTTCATCTCGGCGAGCAAAAGCGCGGTGTCCGCGACATCGGCCGCCTCGGCCCGCGCCGCTGCCTTGATCGCTGCCTCATCGATCGCCGCTGGCTTTGCCGCCACCGAAAGCCCAGCGCCCTTCAGCAAGGAGAGACGCACCGCCGAAGCACTCGCGAGAATCAGTGTCACGGCACGCTGTGGGCGGCGCTTTCTCCGCCGCTTGCGCTTTTGCGCGCCCGGCGGGCGTGCCATTCCTCCATGCGCTGCAACACCGCCGCCGCCGTCTCCTCGATCGAGCGGCGGGTGACATCGATCACCGGCCAGCCTTGCCGAGCGCAAAGCCGCCGCGCCCAGAGCAATTCGGCTTTCACCGCCTCCTCATCGACATAGTCGGCCGCATCATGGCGCGCCAGGCCCGGCGCCCCGATCAAGCGCAAGCGATGCCGCCGGATATCGATCAGAGCCTGCGCCTCGATCGTCAAGCCGATGATCGGACAGGACAAATTGTCGAGCACCGCGGGCACCGGGAGATTGGGAACGAGCGGCACGTTCGCCGCCTTAACGCCGCGATTGGCAAGATAGAAGGCGGTTGGCGTCTTCGAACTCCGCGAGACGCCCACGAGACAAACATCGGCTTCGGCGATACCGGCCTCGGCCTGGCCGTCATCATGGGCGAGGACATAGTGCATGGCATCGATGCGGCGAAAATAATCGGCATCCAGCACATATTGCCGCCCGGGCCGCGCGGTTGCCACCTCCCCGATCTTTTCCTGGAGAACGGCGATCACCGGATCAAGAACATTGACGACGCTAATCCCCAAACGCTCACAAAACACATCAAGCTCATGGCGAAGTGCGCGATCGACCAGCGTTGACAAGACCGGCCCCGGCTCGGCCTCGATCCCTTCCAGGACGCGATGGAGTTGCAGACGCGAGCGGATCAGCGACCAACGATGATAGACGATCTCGACATGCTCGAACTGGGCGACGGTCGCGCGGGCAACCGAATTGAGGGTCTCGCCGGTCGCATCCGAGACGAGATGGAGGTTCATGCGTTGGTGGGTCATGGGAGCGAGGATAGCGGGGATAAGCGGGAAAAACAGCCGCTTCTCTCATCGCGGCTGTGAATAGTGGGGATAACGCGGCACGCGACGAGATCCTGTGCAAGCTTGCCGCAGCTCACTCCGCCGCTTCGGGATAGGTCAGAAATAAGCCGCTTTTCCGGGCGGTTGCGCCGCTATCACGCTGTGGACAAGATAATGATAAGACAGTGCTTTGGTGGGTACCCCATAATCCACAGGGTTCCACTCAAGCCTCATATTTTCTTTTATCTCTCTTCTCTTTAAGAGGAGAGGATAGCGGCGAAAGGATAGGATGTGGCGAAAAAGCTGGTCTCGGTCCTGCGGGGAACGCCATCCTGGCCGCCGCCGCTCTGGCTGATGCGCCAGGCCGGGCGGTATCTCGCGGAATATCGCGCCCTTCGCGCCCGCGCCGGCGATTTCATCACCCTCTGCACGACGCCTGACCTCGCTGCCGAAGTCACGCTGCAGCCGGTGCGGCGTTTCGGCATGGATGGCGCGATCCTGTTCAGCGATATTTTGATTCTGCCCTGGGCGCTCGGCTATGGCCTGCGCTTTGCAGACGGCGAAGGCCCGGTGCTGCCGCGTTGGCAGCCCGAGGATACCGCCGGTCTCGATCTTCGCCGGCTCGAGGGCGCGCTCGCGCCGGTTATGGAAGCGATCGCGCGGGTCCGCGCCGGGCTCGGCGAGGATACGGCGCTGATCGGCTTTGCCGGCGCGCCCTTCACCGTCGCCTGTTACATGATCGAAGGCGGCGGCTCGAAAGACCACGCCCGCACGCGCGCCGTGGCCTATCGCGAGCCACGGGATTTCGAGAATTTGCTCGCGGTGTTGACCGAGGCAACGATCACCAGCCTCTCACTTCAGATCGAAGCCGGGGCCGAGGCGGTGATGCTGTTCGATAGCTGGGCCGGTGTGCTGCCGCCCTCGCTGTTTCGCCACTATGTTGCCAACCCGGCGGCGCGGATCAAAAGCGCGCTTGGCAAGCAATTTCCAGAGGTGCCGGTGATCGGGTTTCCGCGCCTCGCCGGCGGCCAGCTTGGCCTCTATGCGGCGATCAGTGGGGTTGACGCGGTCGGGATGGATACCGCGACGGATCCGGCGCTCGCTGCCGCCCTGGTTGCGGCACCGGTCGCGCTGCAAGGCAATTTGGACCCGGTGGCGCTGCTTGCCGGCGGCGCGCCGATGATCGCCGAGGTCAGGCGAATCCTCGCGGCGCTCCGCGGGCGCGCGCATGTCTTCAACCTTGGCCATGGCATTCTGCCGGAAACACCGCCCGCCCATGTCGCCGAACTCATCGCCTTGGTGCGCAGCGGCGGCGAGACGGCATGACTGTGGACGGCTTGACGGCGGCGGTCGCGGCATTACCTGACCCGAGCATGCCGGACACGGATCTTCCTCGCACCGCCATCGTTCTCTTCAATCTCGGCGGGCCGGACGGGATGGACGCGGTTGGGCCATTTTTAAAAAACCTTTTTACTGATCCGGCGATTTTGCGCGTCCCCTTCTTCATCCGCCCTTTTCTCGCCCGCTGGATCGCACGCGCGCGGCGCGCGCCGGCGCGCGCCAACTACGCGCTGATGGGCGGTAAATCGCCGCTTCTCGAACTCACCGAGCGGCAGGCGAAGGCGCTCGCCGCACGGTTTTCCGACCCGGTGCGGGTGTTCATTGCCATGCGCTATTGGCATCCGTTCAGCACCGAAACCGCGCGCGCGGTTGCCGCCTGGAAGCCGGACCGGGTCTTGCTCCTGCCGCTCTATCCGCAATTTTCGACCACCACCACGGCAAGCTCGCTCGCCGCTTGGCGCGAGGCGGCGGCGCGCGCTGGCCTTGCAGCAGAGGTGACCACGCTCTGCTGCTGGTCGGACGATCCCGGCTACATTGCCGCGACTGCCGCCCTGGTTCGCCGCGCGATCGCCGCGGCACGTGCGCGGCTCGCGCCGGGAACACCGCGTCGCCTCTTATTTTCGGCGCATGGTTTGCCGGAGGTGATCGTCAAAGGTGGCGATCCCTATCAGGCGCAGGTAGAAGCGAGTGCTCGCGCCATCGCGGCGGCGCTTGGTGAGCCGGATCTCGATTGGCGGGTTTGCTATCAGTCCCGGGCGACGCCGCAAAAATGGCTGGAGCCGAGCACGGAAGCCGAAATCACGCGCGCCGGGGAGGAGGGTGTCGCCCTCGTCGTCGCGCCGATCGCGTTCGTCTCAGACCATTCCGAAACCCTCGTCGAACTCGATATCGAATATGCCGAGGTCGCGAAAAAACATGGCGTGCCGGGCTATTTCCGCGTGCCTGCGCAAAACGACGAGCCCGGCTTCATCGCCGCTCTCGCCGCTCTGGCGCAGGCGGCGCTGGCGCGCGGGCCGGGGCTTTGCAGCCATCAGGGCGGGCGGCTCTGTGCTGCCCATCATCGCGGCTGCCCCTTTGGAGATCGGTCATGACACTCGCGTTTCTCACGCCGTTCTATCACTGGATCAAGGCGTTCCACGTGATGGCGGTGATCGCTTGGATGGCCGGCATGTTCTATCTGCCACGGCTTTATGTCTATCATTGCGCCGTGGCGCCGGGATCGGCGGCTTCCGAACAGTTCAAGGTGATGGAGCGGCGGCTCTTGAAGCAGATCATCAACCCGGCGATGATCGCGACCTGGGGCTTTGGTATCCTTCTCGTTCTCACCCCTGGCGTGATCAACTGGCAGGCCGGCTGGTGGCACGTAAAATTGCTCGCGGTTTTGCTGATGTCGGGGTTTCATGGCGCTCTCTCTCGCTGGCGGCGGGACTTCCTTCACGACCGCAATCGCCATGGCACGAAATTTTATCGCATTGCCAATGAGATCCCAACGGTTTTGATGATCGTGATCGTGATCATGGTGATCGTCCGGCCATAAGCGGCGGTATGGCTTTTCTGCTCGCTGCATCGTGGCTTGCCGACAAGGGATCGCGCCGGCAAGCTTCGGCAAAAGGAGATCGGATGTGATACTGCTTCGACGGCGAGGATTGGTCGCGCTGGGCATGGGGCTCGTGGCGCCGGCACGAATTTTCGCCGCGACCGCGAGCAAGACCGCCCCGCCCCAGCCGGGTGCCGACCTCCCGGTGCCGGCGAGTGGCAGCCTTCGTTTTCGTATCATGCGCAATGGCAATGTCATCGGCACCCATGGCCTGACCTTTACCCAAAAAGGCCGCACCGATCAGCCGCCGCCCGCGGCCACGACCGCTGCCGCTGGCAGCCCGCCCGGCAACGCCAAGCCCGCGCCCACTCCCGTGCCGGCGCCGGCGAAACCGCCGCCGGTGCTCGGCCCGCTCACCGTGAAGGTGGTCATCGATATCGCGGTCAAGCTCGGGCCGATCCCGCTTTATCGTTACAATAACGAAAGCACGGAAATCTGGGACGGCGACACGCTGACCCGCTTTGAGTCGAAAACCAACGATAACGGCACCCACACCAAGGTCATGGCGCGGCGCGATGGCGGCACGCTCTGGGTTGAGACGATCAAGGAGAAATATGCCGCCCCCGAGGGCGCGATCGTCACGACATACTGGAATCCCCGCACCTTGAGCGCGCCGCTGATCGATAATATCGACGGCAAGCTGCTCCATGCGAAAATCGTCGCACTCGGCCCGGAAACCATCCCGGCCGCCAATGGCGATCGCATCGAGGCCGTCCATTACGCTGCGAGCGGTGATCTCAATGTTCATCTCTGGTATGCCGAGGACAAGGCAAAACCCGGCGAGGCGCCGCCGCCGAAACATTGGGTCGGTTTGGCGCTCACCGGCTCGGATGGTTCGCATATCACCTATGAGAGGCTCTGAGTGACGGAGCGGGGGCTCAGACCGGCGCGGCCGGAAGATGGGGTTGCGTGGATCACCGGCGCCTCGTCGGGGATTGGCCGCGAACTCGCGCGGTTTTTGCTCGATGAAGGCTGGACGGTCGCATTGACGGCGCGGCGAGAGGCGGAATTGCAGGCCTTCGCGCAGCATTATCCCGCCGAACGGGTTTTTGTCATCGCCGCCGACGTCACCGAGGCGCCAGCGATGGCCAACGCGCTCGCCAGGATCGAGGCTGAAGCCGGCCGGCCGGTTGCCCTTGCGATTGCCAATGCCGGGGTGTGGCGGCGGATGGGATTGAGCGATTTCGACGCCGAGGCTTTCGCGCAGGTGATGGCGGTCAATGTGCTTGGCGTCGCCAATATGCTCGCCGCCGTTCTGCCCGGCATGCGTGCCCGCCGGTTTGGCCAGATCGGCATTGTCGCCTCCGTCGCCGGCTATCTCGGTCTCCCCCGCGCCAGCGCCTATGGCGCAAGCAAGGCGGCCTTGATCCACATGGCGAGTTCGCTCCGCTTCGAGGCCGCAGAAAGCGGCATTCTGGTGCAGGTGATCAACCCCGGGTTCGTCGCAACCCCGATGATCGCCGCCAATACCGCATCCAAGCCCTTTGTCCTCAGCGCCGAGGCGGCGGCTTCGCGCATCCAGCGCGGTCTCGCCGGCACCGGCTTTGAAATCGCTTTTCCGCGGCCGACCGTCTGGCTTTTGAAACTGGCGCGCCTCCTGCCCTGGCGCCTGTTTTTTGCGCTCGGGGCGCTCGGGGCGCTCGCCCGCGGCCGCGGCTGAGGCGCTCGCCGGGGCTTTTTTCCCGCGAGCGATGTGGCGAAAAAAAATTTCGGCTCGTTTGGTCCCGTCTGCGGCGCGATCCGGCCGCTATTTTCGCACTGTCCCGACCACCAGCACGCGTCCGGCGAGTAGCCGCCCGAGCGCCGGGATGAGGTTGAGCATCGCGTGATCAAAGGCGCCGACCCGCGGCCAGTAAGGCGGCACCAAGCGGCCGCCGAGCAGCAGGAAATATTCGCAAATGGGTGCCTGTAGAATGCCCTCGATCATCGCCAACTCCCGTTCATCGATCTTGCGCTCATCGTCGGTGATGTAGGGGGTTGTGGTGCCGTAAATGAACGGCACCATGCGGCGATAAAGCAGGCGGGAGACCAGGCGGCTCTCGCGAATTTTTTGCGAGAATGAGTGGGTATAAAGCTCATTGGCGACGACGCTACCGCCTGGGCGCAACACTCGCCGCACTTCGGCGAGGGTACGCGGAATATCGACATGGTGCAAAATGTCGTTGAAATAGACGAGATCGAAGAAATTCTCGTCATAGGTCATCCGCTCCGCCGGCATGACATCGAAATGAATCGAGGCAATCCCCATGCGTTCGGCGCGGGCGCGCGCGATGGCGACGAGATCGGGGGAGAGGTCGGCGGCGTAAACGTCTGCGCCGAGTGTTGCGACCCGGATCGCATCCTCGCCGAAACCGCAGCCCGGCACGAGCACTTTCTTGCCGGCGACCGTGAGCGCCATGATCGCGTCATAAGACGACCAATAAGCGTTCCAGCGCCGCCGCGGCCCTGGGCTTACGACATCGAGATCGACCGGCGTTTCGCTTTTGTCGCGATGGCGGGCGGCAAATTCGCGGTGATATTCGAATTCACGGCGCTGGCGCTCGTCCATGTCGTCGAGGTCGTCCATGTCGTTTCTTTCTCGTTGCCGCGATCGACAAAAATCAAGACATCAGCGCGCGAAACAGCGTTGCCTGCCCAGCGCTGGTGTCCGCCCAGCCGAAACGTTCGGCATAGGCGCGAGTCGCATCCCGCCCGGGAAGAGCGGCAAAGAGCCGGCGGATAGCCGCGGCGATCCCCTGCGGAGAGTTTTCCTCGACGATCAGCCCTGCCTCCGGCGCCGTCACCACTTCCGGGTTGCCGGGGATTTTGCTCGCGACCACCGGGGTTCCGCAAGCCATCGCCTCCAGGAGCACGTTCGCCCAGCCCTCCCGGCTCGACGCCAGCACCAGCGCGTCAGCAGCGCTGTAATACCCGGCGAGGCTCTCATGCGGCACCGCGCCGAGGAGGCGCGCCCGCCCGCCGAGCCCGCGCGCTGCGATCAGCGCTTCGAGCCGCGCCCGCTCCGGCCCTTCGCCGAGGATGAGCAGGCTGAACCCCGGCAGCGCCGCCAGCGCCTCGATCACTTTATCGTGCCCCTTGCGCGGAATGAGGTGTCCGACCGAAATCAGTGTCGGGCCGTTGAGGCCGAGCGCGAGACGGGTAGCCTCGCGCGCTTGCGGGCGAAACATCGCGAGATCGACACCGTTTCGCAGCACCGTCACTTTTTCCGGGGGCGCGCCGAGGCCGATCAGCGCCGCCTTGAGCCCGGCACTGACCGAAATCAGGCGATCGGCGTCAGCGATGGCGCGCTGAATGAGCCGGCGCGGGACGGCGTAATCGGGCAATTGCGTCACATCCGAGCCGCGCGCCGTGATCACCACCGGGCGTTTGAAGCGGCGCCCGAGCCAGGTCGCGGCAACGCCGTCGGGATAGACGTAATGGGCGTCGATGATATCGAAGCGCAGGCCGCGCGCGATCAAAATTTCGATCGCTTTGCGGGCGGCGTGATAGAGGAGAAACGGCGCAAGCGCGGTGCCGAGTTTGGGGACGACGCCATAGCGCGGGTGATAGACGTCGATCCCGTGCCTGACCTCGAAACGCGGCGCTCGCGCATAGGCCGACCAGGCGCCAAAGCGCGGCGAGGTGAAAGGAAAAAACGGCACCGGCGCCACCACCGAGCTGACGATCGCCTCGCTCGCCAGTAAATGGCGCAGACGATTTTCCACGAAGACGCCGTGATTGGGCCGCGCCGCGTTGGGGTAGAGCGTGCTGAAGGTGAGCAGGCGAAGCGGTGTGGTCACGTCGCGCGCCGGCGAGGCGTCCACGCCGCGCGGCGCGCTGGCCGTTCGTTGCGGCGGGGGCTGCGTGGCGGACCCGAGGGCGTCGGCGCGGGCGGTGATGCCGCATCATCGTCCTTCATGTCGAATGGCCACCAGAAGCGCGAACGCCGATGCGGGTCGCGAATACTCCAGAGCGCGAGCCAGAAAATGCCGCCGATGCAGGACAGGAAATAGAGCGTATCCATGGCGGTCAGCCGCGCGGCACGGGCAGTGCGGCGCCGGGTGTGGCGCGCGCGGCAAGCGGGGTTGCGCGGGCCGCTGCCGGCACGCGCGTCGCCGCCTTGACCCGCTCCCAGGTCGCGGCGACCCCCATCAGCAAGGTAAAATAGAAATCCCAATAGCAAAGCGAAAGAAACGTGCCGGCGACGAGATAGGCGATGATCGAGACCTGCGCCATTTTGGCGAGATCGTAACACCAACGGAGCTCGGGCCGTTTGCGCGTCGCGCGGATGATGCGCACAGTGTTGACGATCCCGGCGAGCGTGATCCCGAGCCAGACGAAAAATGTCGGGAATCCATGCTCGCCGATCACCTCGAAATAGATGCTGTGCACGGCGCGCGCGGTCGTGCCGTAATCATATTCGTCGACGATGTTCTGGCGGTAAGGCGCCATGAACCCGCCGCCGGTGAGCGGGCGGGCGAGGGCGATTTTCCACGAGGCGTGCCAGATATTGAGGCGGCCTTGTGCCGAATCATCGACATGCTCGGCGCCGATCGTCGACATCCGCGCCGTCCAGCTCGGCGGCATGAACGAGATCGCGCCGGCGAGCGCGACACCGACCACCGTCGCCGAGACGATCTTGTGCGGGCTGTTCCACCACAGAAACAGCGACATCGCGGCAAGCCCGATCAAGGCGCCGCGCGAGTAGCTGCCGAGCACCGCGAACAACGTAAACATCATCACCACCAAGAGCCCAAGCCGCACCAGGCGATGACGCGATTGCATGCGAAGATAATTCATCAGCGGCATGCAAACGAGGAGGCCGGCCGCGAGATGATTATTGTCGGTGATCATCGTCATCGGCGGCCCCAGCACCCGGTAATTGCCGGCATGGGTCAAGGTAAAAACGCCGCCGCGCAGCCCATAATAGCCGAGCGAAATCACCATCACCCAGATCAAGGCGTGGATGCGCCGGCGTTCGGTGAGCAGCGCGAAGATCAGCAGCTGCGCGAAAAAGGATTTCGCGACAAACGACCATTTATATTCCACCATGTCAGGCGGCGCGAGAGCCACGAGCGAGGAGAGCGAAATCAGGATGATGAACAGGATGATCAGCACGGTGGTCGCGTTGATCGGGAAGGATTTGGGCTCGCGCGCGGCGAAGCAGCCCATGATGGTGGCAAAAAAAATCATCATCGCCCAGGGGATGGTCATCGACATGCCCCAGGTGAGCTCATGCGGGTTCTGAAACGAGATCCAACACCAGAGGATGACGCCGACGAACGGGCGGGCGATCGTCATCGGCAGCATGCCGCCCATCATCGCGACGATGAAAGCGAGATTGCGCATCGCCCGTCCGCCGCCGCTACTTGCCGGCGTTGAGATCGGCGAGCAATTGGCGAGCGCCGTCTTTTTCGGGGAAATTGACTTTGTCGCCCGTGATCGAGGTCAGGAGCGCGACCGCTTCGTCGCGGTGCCCGGCCGCTGCTAGCGCGGTTGCGAGGTGATACTGAATGGCGGGATCGTTCGGCAATTCGGCGTGCGCCTGACGCAACAGGGGAAGTCCGGTCGGGTTTTTCGCCTGCGTCAGGATATAGCCGAGCGTATCGGCGGTCTGCGCGCCGGGGGCGAGGAGATAGGCGCGCTCGGCGAGTTTCAGCGCCTCCGGCTTGCCGAGCTGCTGATCGATCCAGGCGAGATTATTGAGGGCGATGATATTGTTCGGCTGATGGCCGAGCACGGTCTCCAGATGCCCGGCCGCCACCGGGTATTGATGGTCGGCGATTTCGAAATCGGCAAGCGCAACCAGCGCCGACACGTCGTCGGCATGGCTTCCGACCCAGTCGCTGAGCGTCGCCATCGCCGCTTTCTTGTGGCCGCCGGCATTTTCCGCCGCCGCCTCGCGCAGCACGAGCATCGTCGAAGGCTGGTCGGCGGCGGCCGCGGCATAGGCTTTCGCCGCTGCGTCATAATTTTTTTGCGACATATAGAAATCCCCCGGCAAGGCGCGCGCGGCCGGCAGATGCGCCGCGTCCTTGGCGAGGCTGGCGGCCCGCGCCAGCGCCGCATCGGCGCCACCCGAGGCGAGCGCGACGCCGAGCGCCGCCTGCATCAGTTCGTAATTGGCGGGATAGGCCTTGAGCCCGGCATCGATCACGGCGTCGGCGCCGCTATAATCCTTGGCCTGGACCAGCAACCGCACGAGATTGATCCGCGCCGTCGTCTGCGAGGGATCGAGGGTGAGGATTTGGCGGTAGGTGTCGCGCGCGGTGTCATTGAGGCCGAGCGAAGCCTGCGCCGCCGCCTGAACCATCAGCAGCGCCGCCGCTGCCGGCTGATCTTTGCCGAGAGTGACCGCGAGCGCCCCCTTGGCGTCATTGGTGCGCAGCAGCAGCCCGGCATAGCTCGCAGCGATGGCCGCGTCGTTCGGCACGGCCGCATGCGCTTGCGCAAGCAGCGCGAGCGCCGCTTTCGTATCGCCCTGCTGTTCGCGCGCGGCAACGGCGATATTGAGCGCGGTGCGGTTCCCCGGCTGTTTGGCGAGCACCTCGTCGAGTAATTTCCAGGCATCGTCATTCTGACCCTCGAGCAGTTGCAGCCGCGCGAGGCTGAGCTTGGCGGCGATGGCATCGGGATGGGCTTTGATGACAGCGGCGAAGGCCGCTTCGGCGGCGGGATAATCCATCTCCGCGAGTTTTAGGAGGCCGGTGAGATTGCCGACCACGGCGCTGTCACCCTCCTGCTTCTTGAGTTCGGCGAGATGGCTCTCGGCCTGGCTGAAATCCCCGGCGACGATCCCGGTGAGGACCAGCATCTCGCCAGCCTTGGCTTGCTTGGGATCGAGCGTGAGTGAGCGCTCGAACGCCGCCGCCGCGCCGTCATTGTCGCCGGCATCGAGCTTCAATTCCCCGAGCCGGCTCAAAAGCGCTGCATTATCGGGCGCCAGCGCGCTCGCCGTTTCATAGCTCGCGATCGCCGGCGCGAGCTTGCCGGACGCGAGATAGACCTGGCCCAGCAACTCATGCAAAGCGGGGTTCTTGTCATTGAGCAGGATCGCTTTGTTGAGCGCCGCGATCGCATCATCCGGGGCGTGGCGCGCCATGTCGATCTGGACGAGAAGGGCGACGCCGCGCGGATCATTGGGGAAACGGGCGACATAGCGCCGCGCCGAATCGAGCGCCTGCTCACGCTCGCCGAGCTGGTTTTTGACCAAGGCGTCGATGTAGTAAGCGTTCGGCATGCGCGAAAGCACGCTCGAGAGCTTTTCCATATCGGCGCCGGCGCCCTTGAAATCCCCGGCCTCGGCCAGGATCAGGGCGTGGAGATAGACCGCCTGGGCGTTGTTTGGCAGCATTTTCTGGACGACGGCGATATCCTCCTTCGCCTTGTCGTTCTGGCGGCTCGCGATCAGGAGATCGGCGCGCTGCAAGTGGGCGACGATGTCGTTGGGATCGTGCGCGATGACACCATCGAGGATCGTGATCGCGCCGGCACGGTCGCCCGCATTGGCCGCGAACTGTGCCTTGCGCCGCAACGCCGCGGCGTTCTCTGGATCGGCCTTGAGCACGGCCGCGATCGCCGCTTCCGCAGCCTTGGGGTCGCCCTTGGCGCTGGCGACTTGCGAGGCGGTGAGCAGAACCTCGGGTGAGTCAGGGGCGATGGCCTTGGCGGCGTCGATATCGGCGGCGGCCTTGTCCACCTGGTCGAGCATCAGCTCGGCGCGGGCGCGGGCGGCGAGAATGGTCGGCGCGAGATCGGGCGGATTGCCGGTCGCCGGAAACGTCTGCAGCAAATCGCGCGGGCGCTGCTGGTCGAGATAGGATTGCAGCAGAATTTCCGTCGCGCGCCGCGGCTCGGTGCCGAGATCGCGCGCTTTGCCCGCTTCCTTTTCCGCCGCCGCGGGATCGCCGAGGCGGAGATCGACATCGGCGAGGCCGAGATGCGCGCGGCCATTCTCGGGATCGTCCCGCACGGCGTTGCGGAGTTCGATCTGCGCGCCGCGCAGATCGCCGGCGGCGAGCAGCGCCTGCGCCTTGGCGTAGTGATCGGCGGCCATGGCAAGCCCTGGCCAAAGCAGCGCCGCCAGCGCCGTGCCGGTGAGCGCGAGCCGGGCCAGTCGGGAAGGACGCGGGTGAGATGCGAGCATTATCGGTTTTCCGTTATGTCTTGCGCAGCCCCGTCGGGGAGCGAGGCGTCGAGGCCATGGGTTCGCAGTAATCCGTACAAGGTCGTGCGGCTGACGCCAAGCAATTGTGCCGCATGCGAGAGATTTCCGCCACTACGGGCCAATGCCCGTTCGATCACCTCGCGCTCGGCCCGGCTTCGCGCGGCGCGGAGATCAAGAGAGGGTTCGCCGTCATCGCTGCCGGCGCTCACCGGCTCGGCGAGTTCGAGGTCGGCGGGCTCGATCAGGCGCGTCTCGTTCATCACCACCGCCCGCTTCACCCTGTTCTCCAGCTCGCGCACATTGCCCGGCCAGTCATGGGCGGCGAGCGCCGCGACCGCCGCTTCGCTCAAGCCGCGCACGTTGCGATGGAACTCGCCATTGAAGCGGTGCAGGAAATAGCGCGCGAGCAGCACCGCATCACCCTCGCGAGCGCGGAGCGGCGGGATGCGCAGCGTCACCGAGTTGAGACGATAGAAAAGATCGCCACGAAACCGCCCGGCCGCGACCTCGGCCTCGATGCCCTGATTGGTCGCCGAGACGATGCGCACATCGACCTGGATCCGCTGCCGCCCGCCGATCCGCTCAACCACCTGATCCTGCAGGACGCGCAGCAGCTTGACCTGCAGCGGGTGCGGCAGATCGCCAATTTCGTCGAGAAAAAGGGTGCCGAGATGCGCCATCTCGATCTTGCCGATGGTCTGTTTGACGGCGCCGGTGAAGGCGCCGCGCTCATGGCCGAAAAGTTCGCTCTCCAGCAAATTCTCCGGGATGGCGCCGCAATTGAGGGCGATGAACGGCCCCTTGGCGCGCGGCCCGAGATCGTGCAGCGCCCGCGCCAACGCTTCCTTCCCGGTGCCGCTTTCGCCGAGCAGCAGCACCGGCACGTTGGCCGTGGCCAGCTTCTCGATGTCGCGGCAGATTTTCAGCATCGGCTCGGCGGCGGTGATGATGCGCGGCAGCGGGCTCTGCGCCGCCGCTTCGGCGAGCCGCTTATTCTCCGCTTCCAGCTCATAAAGCCGCATCGCGCGATCGACGATGCCGCGCAAGACCGCGATATCGATCGGCTTTTCGTAGAAATCATAGGCCCCAGCGGCCACCGCACGGAGGGCGTTCTCGCGCTCATTGGCGCCGGTCGCGAGAATGACCTTGGTCGCTGGCGCTGCGCGCAAAATCTCCTCGAGCGTCGCAAACCCCTCGCTCACCCCATCAGGATCGGGCGGCAGGCCGAGATCGAGCACCACCACCCCCGGCCGCTCCTTAGCCAGCGCCGCCAACGCTTGCGCCCGACGATGGGTGATGACCGGCTTGAGACCAGGAAACGCCCAGCGATACTGGCCGCATAACCCCTCATCATCCTCGACGATCAATAATTTCGCGGCACTCATGACACGCCGCCCAAGGGAAGCAAGGCCAGGGCGCTGCCCTGGACCCGCTGGGGGCAGTGCCCCCAGACCCACATCCCGGGAGGATTTTTCTGGAGGGGCGCAACGGAGCGCCAGCCAGCGTTTTGTCGCGCCCCTCCAGAAAAATCCTTGCGCAATAGGGTCCAGGGACAGTGTCCCTGGCGGGGTCCAGGGGCAGCGCCCCTGGCCTTGCTGCTTTCGCGCGTCATGCGGTGACGGGCGTGTTGAGGAGGGGCAGCGACAGGCGCATGGTGGTGCCTTCGCCGAGTGCGCTGGTGACGTGCAGGCTGCCGCCGGCCTTCTGGAGCAGGGCGCGGGCCTGGAAAGCCCCGATTCCAGATCCGCTGTGTTTGGAAGAGCGGAAGGGGCGGAACAATTCGTCGCGGATGAAATCCGCTGTCATGCCGGCGCCGCGGTCGCTGATCTCGATCACCACGGCGCCGTTTTCCTCGCGCAGCCGGACTTCGACATGGCCCGGGCGGCCAGCACTCGCCTCGGCGTCGAGGGCATTGTCGAGAAGATGGGTGATGACGGCGTCGAAGGCCTCGAGGGGCATGGCGATTTTGCCGCAAGGTTGGGCCGGTGCGATCGCGATCGGCACACCGCGGCTTTGGCGCAAGGTCGCGGCGATGGCGGCGATCCGCTCGAGCGGCGCGACGACGCTTGCCGGGGCGTCGTTCTCGGAGGCGTTGAGGCGCGCCAGAAGAGCGGTGATTTTTGCCACCGCGGCGCGCACGGTCGCCAGCATGTCGCGCTGGAAATCGGGGTTGTCGAGGTGAAATTCGGCGTTGGCGAGCAGAAGCGAGAGCTGGCTCGAGACATTCTTGATATCGTGGGCGACGAAGGCAAAGCGTTGGCCGTATTCGCGCAGATGCCGGGTTTCGACCAGGCTTTGGGTTGCGCGCTGTTCGGCGAGGAACACCGCGACCTGCTGGCCGATGGTGCGGAGGAGCGTGAAGACCTCGCCGTCGAGACGGAAGGGGGCCCGTGGCGGGGACAGCAGGATCAGCCCGATCAGCCGCCCGGCATGGACCAGCGGCACCGCGAGCCAGAGCGGCGGAAAGCCTTCGATCCAGGGCGCGGTTCCAGGCGCGGCGACGACGACCTTCTCGCCCGCGTCCAGCCGAGCGAGCAGGGGGTGGTCGGAGCCGAGCATGACACCGGCCGGCGGCAGGTTGAGCGAGCCCCCCCAGTGGAATCCGGTTTCCTCGGCGGCGCGCAGGAACAAGACGCCGCCGGGGCTGTCCACCACCTCGGCGGTCGCGCGGATCACCCGCTCGTGCAGGGGGACGGCGGGGTCGGGTGTCGCGAGGGCGGTGATACAGCGCATCCATTCCCGGCGATAATCGTAGCGAGTGGTAAAGAAATGATCGACGACCAGCGCGGTCAGGCGCGAACGCGCCGAGCCGGAGCTGAGCAGCACCGCGATGATCACCAGACCGCCGAAAAGCAAAGAAATTTCCGCGAGCGTTCCCCAATTCGCGCCGAAGCGCCGGAAGACTTCGCCGGCGGCGGCGAGGGCAAGGAGGAAAAGCCCACTTCCGATCAGCGTCGTCGTGTGGAAGACGACGCTGCGGGAAACCTGAAGGGTGATCCCGTGCTTGCGGTTGCGCAGCGTCGCCAGCGCGATGAGTGGCGCGAGGCCAGCGACGACGATGGCCTGGCCAGCGAAAAGCGGCGGCGACAGCCGGCGAAACAGCACTGCGTCGGCGTAAAGCGCGAGATCATAGGCAAACAGGGCACCGAGCGCGATGCAAAGCAGGTTGATGTGCCAGCGTCGTTCGGGGCGGCTGTTGCGGTAGAGATTTTCGATGAGCAGCAGATTGGCGACGGCGAAACCGAGCCTCGCCGCGATCGCCGGCGAGGCGAGGGTCATTTCCGCGCCGGAGGAGGGGGCGATGAACGCCGCGCCAACGGCAAAGACGAGAACGATCGCACCAAAGCCAACCAGGGGACGACGAAGCGGCCTGATCCCGGGCGACGGTGACGGCAGCAAAAGGAGACCAAAGCCGTACCAAGCGGCATCACGCGCCACTTCGAGCCCGCCGGGCAGGGCCGCGAGCGGCGTTTCCGGGGCGGCGGCGATGGCGGCGGCCCAGGCGGCCGTGGCCAGACTGGCGATGACCAGGCCGACGTCGCTCAGCACCAGCCCCTTACGCCGCTTTTGCCCCGCGAGCGCGACGAACAGCGCGAGCGCGAGATAGGCCGCGGCGCAAGCCGGATAGAGGAAAGGGTCGATCCATGCCATTCCTGCCGAGATACGCGATTTTTCTCACCCTGTCGCGGGATCAGCGAGCGCCTTCGCGGAACAGGATCACCCGGACGGTGGAGAAGAGGATGAGCAGATCGAGGAAAAAATTGCGACGAGCGACATAATAGAGATCGTAGGCGAGCTTCATCCGGGCATCTTCGATCGAGGCGCCATAGGGAAAATTGACCTGCGCCCAGCCGGTGATGCCGGGTTTGACGAAGCTGCGATCATGGTAACGGGGGATCGCGGCGGCGAGCTTAGCGACGAAATGCGGCCGCTCGGGGCGCGGCCCGATGAGGCTCATCTCGCCGCGGAGCACATTGATCAGTTGCGGTAGTTCGTCGATCCGGGTGCGGCGCAGAAAGCCGCCGACGCGGGTGATGCGGGGATCATGGGCGGCGGCCCAAGTCGGCCCGGCGGCCTCGGCGTCGGTGCGCATGCTGCGGAATTTCAGCAGCATGAAGGTCTTGCCGTGCAGCCCGACGCGCTCCTGGCGGTAAAACACCGGCCCCGCGCTATCGAGGCGGATGGCGAGGGCGGCGAGCAGCATGAGCGGCAGCACCAGGATCAGCATCGTGACGCTGAGCAGGAGATCAAAGCCGCGTTTGAAGGCTTGATCGAGCCGGCTCGCGAAGGCGCGCTCGGCAAAAACCAGCCAGTCCGGCGGCAAGCGGTCGAGATCGAGGCGACGGAAGCGGCGCTCACGGAAGTCGACCTCGTCGAAGATACGGATACCGGCACTCTTGCAACGCAAAAGCGCCGCCGCCGGCAGGCTTGCGCGGGCGGCGGCGGCGATCACGATCCCCCAGATTTTACGCGCGCGCAGCGCCTCCGGATCGAGTGCGGCAGGGTCGCTGGCGGGCGCGGCGATGGTAAAAAAGCCGGCGTCATCGAGCCGCGGCGCCGGCGTTCCGCGGATATCATCGGGGTCGCCCAACACCAGGATATGGCGGGCGAAAACCCCGTGGCGGAGGGCGACGCGAAAGAGTGAGCGGGTGAGCGCGAGACAAAGCAGCCAGGCGACCAGGATACGCGGCAGCCATAGCGCCTCCCGGCTGGCGAGCAGAGCGAAGAGATCGGCATGAAAGAGAGGCGCGAACATCGCCAGCGCCGGCAGCACGATGAGGGCGACGATACCGATATTGACCAGCAGCTGCCGCGTATAAAGCAGCGTTTCCCGCCGATAGAGCCCGAGCGCCGAGCCCGCGAGACCGAAGGCAAGCGTGATCAATGCCGCGACGTCAACCGCCTGGACCGCGCCGCCGTAGACGGATTGGTTCGCCGGCAAGAGGCCGGTCGCGCCGAAGGCGAGCAGGGCGGCGATCAGCGTAAAGCTGAGCACGGCCTCGACCAGCCACAGCATCAGCATTTCCGAAGGCATGTAATGGCCGAATATTTTGGTCATCGTATCCTCACCGCAACATTCCGGAGGGCGTCTCGAAAATCACACCGTGATGACTCTGAAGCAGGCGCTGAACTCTCACGGCTCGGTTGATGTTTCGGCATCATTCAAAAACCGCATGACTCCATGATCGGCGCCGACCCCTGTCCCCCGAACATTCGTTAATTCAACAGAACCCAATGGTTGATGCGATTTTAATTGCCATGCTAATCACCCTTCGCGAATGAAACTTTTTATGAAAGCCGCATTTTAAAAATTAACATTTGAGCAATTTACCTAACAGTTCTATTTATTTATCTCATATCAAACTGACAACAACCTCCGGTTATGTACTAATTTCTGCCATCTGAGGCAAAATTTACGACGGATGTTGAAGCTATGTCAACGATGATGTTAAGCCATCGTCAATGCGGCGGCCATGCCACCGATGTGAAGGGTTTGTTAATTTTTGGTGGCGGCGTCACCGCCGGGTCGGTAAGCTTGGGTGTCGATCGGAGCAAACTTTACAAAAAAATAATCTCTTTGCTATTTCCTGCCGAGGTAAGGTGGCGTGACTGTGGCGGCATTTTGAAGGCGTGTAGCTCAACGGCAGAGCGCTGCCATCACATGGCAGAGGCTGGGGGTTCAATTCCTTCCGCGCCTATGCCAGCCGCGGCGCTGCGCCTGGTCCGCCAAAAGCGGGTCTGCTGGGATCGGATGGGATGTCTTCGGCGGTGAACCTCTACTAAATAACAGCTGATCTTGGACGGCGACGTAACGCGCGGGCGGTGGTGAGCATGAAGCGAGTGACTTTTGGGATCGTCGCCTTGGCCCTCATCGGGGTCTTGGTCGGGGCGTGTTCACCGGCGCCGAAGGCGCTTGACCCGACCAATACCAGCACCCCGGCCACCGCCAGCGACTATATCATCGGCCCCGGCGATACGCTGTCGATCTTCGTCTATCAGGCGGCCGATCTCAGCGTCACCGCGCTGCCGGTCAGGCCCGACGGGCGGATTTCGGTGCCGCTGGTCCCCGACATGATGGCGGCCGGCAAGACGCCGACCCAGCTTGGCGAAGACATCGCCGAGAAGCTCAAGAAATACGTCAAGGATCCGACGGTGACGGTGATGATGCACTCCTTCGTCGGGCCGTTTGACCGCCAGGTGCGGGTGATCGGCGAGGCCGCCGACCCGATGGCGATTCCCTATCGCGACCATCTGACCGTGCTCGACGTGATGATCGAGGCCAAGGGGCTCACCAAATACGCCGCCGGCAACCGTTCGGTGATCGTCCGCCGCGGCGCCAACGGCCAGCAGGAAATCATCCACATCAAGCTGAGCAGTCTGCTGAAGGATGGCGATGTGTCGCAGAATGTCGAAATGAAGCCGGGCGATACGCTGATCATTCCGCAATCCTGGTTCTGAGTGGGGGCGATGGACCAGCTTTCCGCGCTGCTGCATCGCTACCTCGTCGGCGCCTGGCGGCGGCGGTGGCTCGCGCTTGCCGGCGCTTGGCTGCTCTGTCTTGGCGGCTGGGTCGGTGTCGTCCTGATGCCCAATCAGTATGAGGCGAGCACGCGGCTCTATGTCGATGCCGATGCCGTGCTCACGCCGCTGCTCAAGGGGCTCGCGATCGACAGCACGCCGGCGAACCAGGTCGATCTCCTGCAGCGCACCTTGCTCAGCCGGCCCAATCTCGAAAAGCTGATTTCGAAGACCGATCTCGACCTGCTTGCCCCCGATCCGGTCCGCCGCAACGCGCTGATCGAGCAATTGGCGACGGCGATCCGCATCCAGTCACAGACCAATAACCTTTTCACCATCACCTACCGCAACACCCGCCCGCGCCTCGCCTATGACGTGGTGCAGACGCTGATCACCATTTTCGTCGAAAGCGCGACCGGCACCAATCGCTTGCAGATGCAGAACGCGGCGCGCTTCCTCGATGCCCAGATCGCCGAGTATGAGGCCAAGCTGCGCGAGGCCGAGCACCGACGGGCCGATTTCCAGGCCAAATACATGGAGCTGCTGCCTTCTGACGCGAATGGCGGGGTCGGCGGCCTCGAAGCGGCGCGCGCGCAGGTGACCCAGCTCGAAGGCGAACTCGCCGATGCGATCGCCAAGCGGGACATGCTCGCCCAAGATCTCCACTCGAATTCGCCGCTACAGATGTCGGAGGCGGGACGGGCGGCGCTGCAGCACAACGCCGGCGCTGCCGCCGCCGACCCCGATCTCATCGCCGCGGAGAAGAAACTTCGTGAGCTGCGGCTGAAATATACCGAGGACCATCCCGAGGTGATCGCCGCGCGCCGCTTGGTCGAGGCGCTGAAAGCCGCGCCTTATACCGCCGCCGGCGCCGGCGGCGGAGGGGGTGGCGGCGGCGCGCATGCTGGCGCCAACGCGGGACATGGTTTGCCGAACGCGGTCTACGACCAGATCAAGGTTCGCCTGCTTGACGCCGAGGCGACGGTGAACTCGCTCCGCCGCCAGCGTGACGAGGCGATCAAATCGCGTGATCGGCTCGCCGCGATCGTGCGTAACGAGCCGGGGTTGCAGGCCGAATACATGGATCTCGATCGCGATTACGCGGTGGTCCGCAAGACCTATGAGGAATTGCTGAGCCGGCGCGAGGTGATGCGGCTCTCCTCGGCGGCCGATACCGATGCCGACAAGCTGCGCCTCCAAATCATCGATCCGCCGCAGATGCCGCGGGCGCCGGTGGCGCCAAAGCGTGCCTTGCTGATGGCTGGCGTGCTGGTCGCGGGGCTCGGCGGTGGCGCCGGCCTTGCGCTGCTGCTCGCCCATCTCGATTCCTGCTTCTATACGGCGAACGATCTCCGCAGCTTCGGCCTGCCGGTGCTCGGTGGCATTTCGCTGACCTCGCACGGGCCGCGGCGCGCGGCGATGATGCCGGCCATCACCTTCGGGTTTGGCGTCGTGCTGTTGGTTTTCATGTTCGGCGCCTTCATCACCGGGCCGCATTGGTTCGCCGCCATGCCGGGCTCGCATTGGCTGGCGAGGTTCGTGTGACGGTGCAAACCAAGACCTCTCATCTCATCGAGCGCGCGGCGAAGCATCTCCGTGGTCTCGAGGAACTCACCCGCTCGGCGCCGTTGCCGCCAGCGCCGAGCGAGGAGGCCCCCGCCGCGCGGTCGGCGCCGCTTTCTCCCGCCGCCTTCGTGCCGCCGCCGCCCCTCGAGTTCGCGGTTTTGGAGCAAGCCGGCATGATCCCTTGGGGGCGCAAGCGCGATCGCGTGGCCGAGGAATTCCGTCTCGTCCAGAGCCAGGTTCTGCGCCAGCTCGACGCCGTCGCCAAACCCGGCCAACAGAGCGCTGGCCTTTCTAACCTGGTGATGATCACCAGCTCCCGGCCGAATGAGGGCAAAAGCTTCGTCGCCCTCAACCTTGCCGCCGCCATCGCGCATTTTGGCGGGCGGCAGGTATTGCTCGTCGATGCCGATGCCAAACATACCTCGCTTTCACACCATCTCAACCTCACCGAACAGCCCGGTTTGCTCGATTTCGGCGCTGGCCTCATGCCCCGCCCGGAGGCGCTGGTGGTGCCGACGCGGCTTGAGACCCTGTCGATCCTGCCGATCGGCGGTGTTGGCCCTGGCCGCGGTGATCTCACCGCCAAGGTCTCGATTGCGACCACGGTCGAGCGGTTGGCCCGCCGCTTCTCCTCGATGGTGATCATGCTCGATGCGCCGCCCTGCCTTTCGACAAGCGACCCGAGCGCGCTCGCCCCGGTGGTTGGGCAGATTGTTTTCGTGGTCGAGGCCGAGCGGACGAAGCGCGGCGAGGTGGAGTCCTCGCTCGATCTCATCGCCGCGTGTCCGACGATCACTCTCTTGCTCAACAAATCTCAGTTGACGACAAAGAGCACCTTCGGCGCCTATTATTACTGATCGCGTCGGACGGGAGGCAGGGTGGTCATCACATGAGCGCTTTTTGCGGTAGCGCCGCGGCCTGCCCTCGCCGCCATGCCGGCGGGTATTTTCGGCGGATCGCCGCCGGCCTGGTGTTCGGCGCGGGCGGGCTTGGCCTCGGCGGCACCGCAGCCCGGGCGCAGGACGCAGCCCTGCTCCCCGCCCCGCCGGCCGCCCCGGCCTCACCGATCGCGGTGGCGCAGGTCAATCTCGGCGCGCCGCCGCTCGCCAACCCCGACGTGTTGCCGACGCCGCTCACCCCGGCCGCCCCGGCGCCGCCGCCAGCGGGCGGCACGCCGCCGGCGTGGGCGATCACGTCCAGCCTCAATGTCAGCGAGACCTATATCGACAACGTGCTGATGATCAGCGCGCCACGCGATTCTGACATCTATACCTCGATCAACCCCTCGATCTCGATCGTCGGCGATACCCAGCGCGTCCAGGCAACGGCGGTCTATGATCCCAATGTCTTGATTTTCCCCGGCTATTCCGGACTCAATCAGATCGACGAGAACGGCGCCGCGCAGGCGACCATCACCCTCGTCCCCGAAACGCTGTTCCTCAGTCTTCAGGGTTTTGCCTCGACCCAGGCCACACCCGGCGGCTCGATCGGCCCGTTCGGCTATAACCCGGCTTTTACCGAGCAGATCACCAGCTTCTCGGTCTCCCCCTATCTCCAGCACCAGTTCGGTGATTACGGCACCGGCAAGTTGATGTATTCCTTCAACAATACCAATTTCGGCATGACCGGGCTCAATGGCGTCGATAGCTATATTCCGTCAAGTTCGCAGTATCCCGCCTATTTCAATCCCTTCAACGGCAATCTGATGACCAGCGAGGAGCAGGCGCAATTCACCACCGGGAACTTCCTCGGCCGCCTGCAACTTCAGAGCACCGCCGATCTGCAGCAATATAACGGCTTCGGCATGGGGCCGGATTCCTATCAGAATATCTATGACAACGAATTTTCCTATGCGCTGACGCACAGCTTCGCGCTGCTCTTTGGCGGCGGCTGGGAAGACATCAATTACAACATGCAACCCGACATCGCGATCCATGATGCGATCTGGGATGTCGGCTTCAAATGGAAGCCCAACGCCGATAGCACCGTGATCGCGACCTACGGCCACAAATACGGCCTTACCTATCCCTATCTCGACGGCGAGTATCAACTCACCAAACGCACCAAGATCAACGCCAATTACACCGAATATCTCGACACCGCGCCGCAGGCGATCCAGAACAACCTCGCCAATTCGACGCTGCTGCCGACCGGACAGACCACCTCGACCGCGACCGGCGCGCCGATCGCGGTCGCCAACCCGTTCTTCGCCCTCGAGGAAGGATTGCTCCAGACCAAGCTTTTTAACGCCGGCATCACCACCGCCTATGACCGCGACACGTTCTCGCTCACCGGGAGCCACGAGACCGATTATGCGATTGCCGTCGTCCCCGGCATCCTGTCTTATTCCGATCGCATGTCTTACGGGACGCTGTCTTGGACCCACACGATTTCCGATGATCTGACCGCCACCAATTCTTTCACCTATGGGCCGATGTCGTTTTATGTCGCAGGGCAGCCGGCGGAGAATTTCACCACCCTCCAGGCATCGAGTTCGCTCACCTACACCATTAGTCCAACGTTAAGTGCTATCGCGACATATACCTATATGGAGTTTCTCGGCAATTTGCCCGGCGTCAGCGCGACCGCGAACATGGTGACCGTCGGGTTGACCAAAACCTTTCAATAGCGAGTGCATGTTCCAGGAATACTACAAGCTCGAGCTGCCGCCGTTCCAGCTCACCCCCGATCATCGCTTCTTCTTCGGATCGAGCGTGCATAGCCGCGCCATCGCCCATCTCGTCTATGGCCTGTCGCAGGAGGAGGGGTTCATCATCATCACCGGCGAGGTCGGCGCCGGCAAGACGACGCTGGTCGAACGTCTCGCCTCCGAGATCGACCAAGCGAGCTATGTGTTGGCGCGGATCGTGACGACGCAGGTTTCCGGCAATGATCTCTTTCGCCTGATCGCCGCCGCGTTCGGGATCGATGGCAGTGACAAGGCCGCTTTGCTGCGTGACTTCGAGGCGATGCTGCGCAACCATCGCGCTTGCGGCCGGCGCACCCTGCTCGTCGTTGACGAGGTGCAGAATCTCGACATCCCGGCGCTCGAGGAATTGCGCATGCTCTCCAACATCACCGATGGCGGGCACGCCTTGTTGCAAACCATCCTGCTCGGCCAGCCGCAATTCCGCCGCACGCTCGCGAGCCCCGATCTCGACCAGCTCCGCCAGCGCGTTCTTGCCTCCTATCATCTCGGCCCGCTGAACGAGGAGGAGACCCGCGCCTATATCGAGTATCGTCTCAAGGCCGCCGGCTGGTCGGGGAGCAACCCAAGTTTCGAGGCCGGCGCCTTCGCCGCCGTCTATCGCCACACCGGCGGCGTGCCACGCCGCATCAACCGGCTCTGTTCGCGGGTTCTGCTCTATGGCGCGCTCGAGGAGACATCGCAGATCAGCGAGCCGATGGTCGAAACCACGGCGCGCGAACTGAACGACGATCTCGGCGCGGGAACCCCGGTCGCGGTGACGCCTGAGCCCGGCCAATCTCTCGCGCTGCCGGCACAGCCGCAGGTTTCGATGGTGTTCGAACTGCTGCAGCGGGTGCAGGCGCTGGAGCAGGTGGTGGCGCGCCGGGAGCGGGTGTTCGAGCGTCTCCTTGACCTGCTCGGCAGCGATATCGGTCTCAAGCGGTGATCGGTGAGAGGGGAGGGGCGCGCGTGATGGGCGAAAGCACGGCGATCGCCAATGCAATGACGGTCGATGTCGAGGATTATTTCCAGGTCCAGGCGCTGTCTTCCGTGATCGCGCGCGCCGATTGGGACGGCATCGCCTGCCGGGTCGAGGACAATGTCGCGCGCCTTCTCGATCGCTTCGCGGCGGCCGGGGTGCGCGGCACCTTCTTCACCCTCGGCTGGATCGCCGAGCGTCATCCCGCGATGGTGCGGCGGATCGTCGCCGCCGGGCATGAATTGGCGAGCCACGGCTATGACCATATCCGCGTCGATCGCCTCGACCCCGCCTCCTTCGCCGCCGATATCGCGCGCACCAAGACCATTCTCGAACAGATTGGCGGGGTCGCGGTCGCGGGCTATCGCGCCCCGACATTTTCGATCAATCAGCGCAACCCCTGGGCTTTCTCGGTGCTTGCCGAACAGGGCTATCGCTATAGTTCCAGCGTCTATCCGATCCACCATGATCTTTACGGCATGCCCGAGGCGCCGCGCACGCCATTCCGCACCGCCGATGGCGCGCTCTGGGAAATTCCGATGACCACCATCCGCCTGCTCGGGCGCAATCTGCCGTGCGCGGGCGGCGGCTATTTCCGGCTCCTGCCTTACCGCCTGTTTCGCCAGGGTCTCGCCCGGCTCAATCGGCAGGAGCGGCGCGCCGGGATTTTCTATATCCATCCCTGGGAGATCGACGCCGCCCAGCCGCGCGTCGCGGGGCTCTCGCGCCGCGCCCGCTTCCGCCATTACGTCAATCTCGCGCAGACCGCCGGACGTCTCGAGCGGCTTTTGCGCGATTTCGCCTGGGATCGGATGGACCGCGTCTTCGCCGCGCAATTGGCCGCCTGATCCGGATGGCCGTCACCGTCAAACCGCTGACCGAACGCGCTGACGCCGCTTGGGATGCGTTCGTTGCCGCCTTCCCCGCCAGCACGTTTTTTCATCGCGCCGCTTGGCGTGACGTGATTGCGCGCGCTTTCGGCCATGCGCCGCTTTATGCCTTCGCCGAACGCGATGGCGCCATCGTTGGCGTCTTGCCGCTGTTTCACAAGACCTCGCTGCTGTTCGGCAATGCGCTGGTTTCAACCCCGTTTTGCGTCTATGGCGGCCCGCTCGCCGCCGACGATGAAGCTGCCGCCGCCCTCACCGCCTATGCCGCCGACAAAATGCGCGCATGCGGCGTTCCAAGCGTCGAATTTCGCCATGGTCCCGCCGAGGCCGCGCCGCTCGCCGATGGCTGGGTCGAGGGGCCGGCGCGCTATGTCACATTCCGCAAGCCGATCACCGAGGACGACGAGGCCAATCTCCAAGCGATCCCGCGCAAGCAGCGGGCGATGGTGCGCAAGGGCATCGGCAACGGGCTGGCCTCGCGCGTCGACGCGAGCATCGATCCGTTTTATCGGATTTATGCCGAGAGCGTGCGCAATCTCGGCACCCCGGTGTTTTCCCGCCGCTATTTCCGCCTGCTGCTCGAGATTTTCGCCGATTGCGCCGATATCCTCACCGTCCTCGATGACGGGGCGCCGGTTGCGGCGGTGCTGAATTTCTATTTTCGTGACGAGGTTCTGCCCTATTACGGCGGCGGCACCGAACGGGCGCGCTCGCGGGCGGCGAATGATTTCATGTATTGGGAGGTGATGCGCAGGGCTGCGGCGCGCGGTGTGCGGCTCTTTGATTTCGGACGCAGCAAGCTTGGCACCGGCGCGTTTTCCTTCAAGAAAAACTGGGGATTTTCGCCGACCCCGCTCCGCTATCGCTATCTCCTCGCCGAGGGCGCGGCGATCCCCGACACCAACCCGCTCAACCCGAAATACCGTTTGATGATCGCGACCTGGAAGCGGCTGCCGCTTGCGCTCGCCAATGTCCTCGGCCCGCCGATTGTGCGCGGGACTGGCTGATCCGCCATGGCCGATCTCCTTTTTCTCAGCCATCGCATCCCCTATCCGCCGGACAAGGGCGAGAAGATCCGCGCCTTTCACATCCTCCGCCATCTCGCGCGCCATCACCGCGTGCATGTCGGCTGTCTGATCGATGACCCGGAAGATTGGCGGCATGTCGCGGATTTGCGAACATTTTGTGCTGATCTCGCGTGTTTTCCGCTGCATCGTCGCCGCCGGCGGCTGGCGGCACTCCTTGCGATGCGGCCGGGGCGAGCGCTGACGCGCGATTATTTCCATCATCGCGGCCTCGCCCGCTGGGTCGCCGACAAATGGGCCGGCGGCGTTCGTGACGTGTTCGTCTATTCCTCGGCGATGGCGCCCTACGTGATGGGAAGGCGGGGCGGGCGGCGCATTCTCGACATGGTTGATATCGATTCCGAGAAATGGCGCGCTTACGCACAGGCGAGCGCCTGGCCGGGGCGCTGGCTCTATGCCCGCGAGGCGCGCACCTTGCTTGCCCTCGAGCGCGCCGCCGCCGCCGAGTTCGACCATACGCTGCTGGTTTCGGCGGCGGAATGCGCGCATTTCGCGCTTTTGGCGCCGGACCTTGGCGGGCGCGTGACCGCGCTCGCCAATGGCGTCGATCTCGCTCGTTTCGCCCCCGATCTCGGCCTTCCCAACCCTTATCTTGAGGGTAGCCCCGCAATCGTCTTCACTGGCACCATGGATTACCGGCCAAACCAGGATGCCGTCATCTGGTTCGCCAAAGACGTACTGCCGGGCGTGCGCGCGGCACGGCCGGGCGGGAAGGCGCCGGTATTTTACATCGTCGGCGCGCGGCCCGGGCGGGGGGTGCGTGAGCTTGCGCGCCTGCCTGGCGTCGTCGTGACTGGCCGCGTGCCCGACACGCGGCCCTATCTTGCCCATGCCGCCTTGGTCGTCGCCCCGCTTCGCATTGCCCGCGGCATCCAAAACAAGGTTTTGGAGGCGATGGCGATGGCGCGACCGGTGCTCGCGACACCGGCGGCGTTCGAGGGGATCACCGCCGCGCCGGGGCGCGATCTTCTGGTCGCGGACGACGCGCCGGCGATGATCGCGGCGGCCTCGGCGGTGCTCGCCGGGCGGCATCCGGGGCTCGGGCGGGCGGCGCGGGCGGCGATGCAACGCCATTACGCGTGGGAGGAGACGCTGGCGCCGCTCGATACCCTATTTGCTGCGGTGCCGGTGAAGCGCGGGGAGGTGCCAGCATGAGACCGGCGACGATATCGGCGCCCGTGTGGTGGGCGGGGTTTCGCCCGGCGGCGCCGGCGCTGACGGCGGGCTTCATCCTGCTTGCGCTCGCGTTTTACCGCGAGGCCGAAGCCGCGGTCGCGACCTGGTGGGATTCCACCGCCTATAATCATGGTTTTCTGGTGCTGCCGATCGCCGTCTGGTTGCTTTGGGAGCGGCGCGCGATGCTGGCCGGCGCGTTCGCGCGGCCGTGGCCGCTGGCACTCCTCGCCGCCGTGCCGCTGGCGGCGATCTGGTTCGCCGCCGAGCGTCTTGGGATCATGGAAGGGCGGCAACTCGCGGTGATGGCGCTGGTGCAAGTCTTGTTGCTTGCCAGTCTTGGGTGGGATTTTTATCGCCGCCTGCTCTGGCCGGCGCTCTATCTGTTCTTTTTAGTGCCGTTCGGCGGCTTTCTCGTGCCGGCTTTGCAGAATTTTACCCTTGGCTTCATCGATCACGGTCTCACGCTGCTCGGCATTCCCTATTTCTCGGATGGTTTTTCGATCGAGATCGCAGAGGGGAAATTCTACGTCGCCGAAGCCTGCGCCGGGCTCCGCTTTCTCGTCGCTTCGATCGCTTTCGGGGTGCTCTATGCCGGCGTGATGTATCGCAGCCCGGGGCGCCGGCTGGTTTTCATCGCCGCGTCCCTGATCGTCCCGGTGCTCGCCAATGGCATGCGCGCGCTCGGCATCGTCGTGCTCGGCCACATCATTGGCAGCGCCCGCGCCGCGACCGCTGATCACCTGATCTATGGCTGGGGTTTTTTCGCTTTCGTGACCTTTATTCTCATTCTCGGCGGGCTGCCGTTCCGCGAGCCGATGGCGGTGCCGCCGGCAATGTCTGCCCGTCCTTCTGCGGCACCGCGGGTGCTCTGGCCCGGCCTTGCGCTCGGTCTCCTGGCGCTGGCCGCGCCGCTCAGCGCCATGGCGCTCGACGGGGCGGCGGCCGCTTCCGGGGTGCGGCTTGCCTTGCCGGTGCCAGCCGGCTGCATCGCCGCCCCGGACGAGACGCGGCCAGCCTTGCTTGTCGCGGCCAACGGCACCACGCGCGCGTTGCTGTGCGCCGGCGGAGAGATCCGGCTGACGGTCGCCGCGTTGCCGGCGCGGACCGATCCTGGCCTCGTTCTGCGGGTGATGCGCGTGCTCACCGGAGAAGCGGGTGCCGATGATGCGGTGATTTCGCCGCTCCCCGCAAAACCCTGGCGGCTGATCGCGACCCGGGCGGAGACCGAGGCACCGTTTCGCGTCGTCGCCGGCGCCTTGTGGCTGGCGGGTGAGCCCACCGGGCCGGGGATCACGCTCCGCCTGCGCCAAGCGTCGCGCAGTCTCGGGATTGGCGCTGCGGGCGGCGTGCCGCTGATCGCGGTGCTGGCGCCGGCCGGCGCGATCGGCGAGGCGGCGGCGGCGACAAAGCTCGAGGCTTTCCTCGCGGCCATGCCCGACCTCGCCACCACGCTCGCCACCGCTTCGGCGGCGGCGCGATGAGGGGGAAACTATCGCGCGCGCGCCGAGCCGGCGGCGGACAGCAGGGTGGCAAGCGGGTTCGCGAGGGCCGCCGGCAAGGTCGCGACGGCATGTTTGACGGCGATTTTCCCGCCCCGCTCGGCGGCCGGCAGAAGGGCATGGATTTCGCGCACGGCGGCGAAATCGCGGCGGGCAAACGCGGTCTCCAACGCCTCCCGCCGGCGCCGCGCGATGCTCGCCCGGATCAGCGCCGCATGCGGGGCAAGGCTCGGGCGCGTGCGCAGCACATGTTCGAGGACGCGGGCATCGCCGAGATTCATTTTCTGGACATCGGCGGAGTAATTGTCGCCATGTTTCCTGATGCCGACCAGCGGCGCGCGCAGGACGCCGAGCGGCGGGTGTTCGGCGTTGCGGAGATGGGTTGCGAAATCCATGCCGACGGTCCGGCTCACCGCTTCGTCCCAGCCGCCGACCGACTGGAAATACCGCCGATCGACGACCATGGCGGAGGGGAAAAACGGCTGAAAGGCGATCAGGCGCGCGATGATCGGCGCATCGAACACGCCGCTTTCCGCGCCGAGCGGGCGCAGACCCTCCCAGAACCCCGGCGGCGCGCTGGCGAATTTGCTCGTCTCTTCCCAGACGCCGTCGCGGACGATGACGAAATCGCCGTAGGCGGCGCGGGTGCCGGGTTCCGCCCGCCACAACGCTTCCATCGCCGCGAGGAAACCCGGGCGCCAGAGATCGTCGCTATCGCAAAACGCGACGAGATCGGTCGCGAGCGCCGCAACGCCGGTGTTGCGCGCGACCAGTTCACCAGAATTCGTGATCCGCAGCGCCTTGACCCTTGGTGCATAGCGGGCGAGGACGGATGGCGTCTCGTCGGTCGAGCCGTCATCGACGACGACGATCGCGTCCGGCGGCCGTGTCTGGCCGAGAATGGCGTCGAGGGTTTCGGGAAGAAAGCCGGCGCGATTATAGGTGGGCACGACGACGCCGATCGAAAGCGTCATCCCGGCGCGCGCGTTTTGTTCGAGGGTTGTGTCATTCATGCCTAATTTCACCAGATTAACGGCGGAATTTCAAATCCGCGTGCTTGCTCGCTTGATTACGCGGATGGGGCCGGGGAACGCGGCGTGGCTCGCGCGGCGGGTGATGCGCGATCGCGGCGCTCCTCGCACGCAGGCTTTCGCCGCATTCTCGCAGCAATGCGTCGAGGCGTGGAAAAACCGGCACTATGACGTCCATCTGAATGGCGAGGCGGCGCTGCTCGCGGCACTGGCGCCGTTCAAGCCATCGGTGCTGTTCGATGTCGGTGCGAATATCGGCGATTGGTCGCTCGCCGCCGCCGAATTGGTGCCCAACGCACACCTTCACGCCTTCGAGATCACGCCCGCAACCGCCGAAGCCCTCGCCGTCAACGCGGCGCCGTTCGGGGCGCGTCTCACCATCCACCCCTTCGGGCTCGGCGATCATGAGGGGGAAATCACGGTCTATCTCTCGCCGCGTGACGATACCGCCAACAGCACGCTCCGCGACGCCGTCGCAATTTCCTCTGACGGGAATGATGATGCAACGATCGCCGAGGTCGCGGCACGCATCACCACCGGCGATGCGTTTCTTGCCGAGCACGGGATTGCGCATCTCGATTTTCTCAAAATTGACGTCGAAGGGGCGGAATTTTCGGTGCTTAACGGCTTCCAAAACGCGTTCGCCCGCAACGCGATAGACTTGGTGCAGTTCGAATATGGCGAAATCAACCTCAAAACCCGCGATTTTCTGGAGGATTACTATAAGTTTTTCACCGCGCGCGGCTTTGTGGTTGGAAAGCTCTATCCTGAGGGGGTGATGTTCAAGGAATACACCCTCGCCGATGAGGATTTTCTCGGCCCCAACTATATCGCCTGCCGCGCCGAGCGCACCGACTTGATCGCCGCTTTGCGCTTTCCTGACATGCGCCGGGCCCGAGTTTGACCGCTAGTTCTTAAAACATCACGAGCATCAGTAAGTTGCAGGTGCGTCGTGGTCAGCGAGTATGATTTTTTGGACTGACGTCATTTTTATGTTTCCACCCGGATGACCGCATCTTTCGTCTGATCGGCCTCATCTCTTGGCATCGCCCCCAAAGTCGTTGCAAATCCAGAGAATGAAACGCCGCGCGGCCGGGCGCACAGACGACGGAGCCTATTAAGCAAACTTTATAAAGTTCACAGATAGCGTCAACACATTGAACGAATTTTTAATTCACGCCTCGCGCGTTTGCCAATACCGTCGGCCGTGCTCACCAGCCTTCCGCGCACGCCGCGCGACGAGGCGGTGTTTCCTGTACAGATGGCGACACGGACGGCATAATGTGGATTGTTCAAGTCGCGTTGCGGCGGCCCTATACGTTCGTCGTCCTTGCGATTCTGATTCTTCTGTTCGGCACCATCTCGGCCGTTCGCACGCCGAAGGATGTGTTCCCCTCGATCGACATTCCGGTCGTCGCGGTGGTGTTCCAATATAACGGCATGATGCCAGCCGATGTCTCTGGCCGCTTCGTCTACTTCTTCGAACGCACGGTGATGGCGACCACGGTCGATATCGAGCATATCGAATCCAATTCGATGATCGATTACGGTATCGTGAAGATCTTTTTCGACAACCACGTCGATATCTCGGCGGCGTTGTCGGAGGTGACGGCGACGGCGCAGGTGGTGCTGAGCTTCTTCCCGCGCGGTTCGGTGCCGCCCTACGTGTTGTTTTACGATGCCGCCTCCATCCCCGTGATTTCAATGACCGCCTCCAGCACGACGGTGCCGGAGACGATCCTGTTCGACTATGCCAATAACGTGATCCGACCGGCTTTGGCCTCGGTGCAGGGGACCGCGATCCTGACGCCGTATGGCGGCAAATACCGCATGGTGATCGCCGATCTCAACCCAGAGGAGATGCAGGCCAACGGGCTATCACCACAAGATGTCGTCAATCAGCTCAACCAGCAGAACCTCATTCTGCCCACCGGGACGCAGAAGATCGGCAAATATGAATGGGCGATGATGCTGACGGATCAGCCGCGCAGCATCCCCGAGATGAACGATTTTCCGATCAAGAAAGCCAACGGCACCGTCATCTATATGAAGGACATCGCCTACGTCCATGACGGCGCCATTCCGCAAACCAACATGGTGCGGGTGAATGGCGAGCGCGCGATCCTGATGCCGGTGGTCAAGGCCGGCGCGGTCTCCACCCTCGACATCGTCCAGGGCGTGAAGGATCGCATGCCGCTGATCGAGGAGACCGTGCCCAAGGGCATGGAACTCCATCTCGTCGGCGACCAATCGGTGTTCGTGCGCGCGGCGATCGAGGGCGTGGTGCGTGAGGCGCTCATCGCCGCGGTGCTGACGGCGCTGATGATCCTCTTGTTCCTGGGCTCGGTGCGCTCGACGATCATCATCGCGGTCTCGATCCCGCTTTCGGTTTTGTCCTCGATCGTCGTGCTCTCGGCGATCGGCCAGACCATCAACACGCTGACGCTCGGCGGGCTCGCGCTCGCTGTCGGCATGCTGGTCGATGAAGCGACGGTGACGATCGAGAATTTCAACTATCACATGGAAATGGGCAAAGACATCGAGACCGCGATCCTCGATGGCGCGCAGCAGATCGTCATCCCGGCGCTGCTCTCTTTGCTTTCGATCAGCATCGTGTTCGCGCCGATGTGGCTGCTCACCGGCGTTTCCTATTATCTCTTCACGCCGCTCGCGGAAGCGGTGATCTTCGCCATGGTCGCCTCCTTCATCCTCTCGCGCACGCTGGTGCCGACGATGGCGGTGTTCATGCTGCGCGGCGTTGCCGAACATCATCAGCAGGAGCTGAAAAGGAAGGAGGAGGGCGGCGAGCACGCGCATGCGCACCCGAAATCGCGCAATCCCTTCGTGCGCTTCCAGCAAGGCTTCGAGCGCGGTTTCACCCGCATGCGCGATGGCTATCATAGCGTGCTCGCGGGCATCCTTGCCATTCGCTATGTTTTCGTCGGGGTGTTTCTGGCGTTCACGGTTGGCTCGGTGGTGGCGCTCGGCCCCTGGCTCGGGCAGATTTTTTTCCCTGGCGTCGATGCCGGTGTGATGTATCTGCATATCCGTGCCCAGACCGGAACCCGCATCGAGGAAACCGCACGGCTGGCGCAAGAGGTCGAGGACTATATCCGCACGGTGATCCCGAAGGACCAGCTCAAGACCTTCGTCGACAACATCGATCTCCCGGTTGCCGGTATCCCGCTCGCCTATCTCAGCACCGGCTCGTTTGGCCCGGAGGACGCCGACGTTCTGATCACCCTCGATCATGACCATCACGGCCCGACCGCCGATTATGTCGCCTATTTGCGGCGGCAATTGCCGCTGCATTTTCCGGGCACGACGTTTTATTTCATGCCCGCTGACATGAACACGCAGATTCTCAATTTCGGCCGCCCATCGCCGATCGATATCCAGGTCACCGGCCCCGATCTCGACGACGATTACCGCTTCGCCTTGCGGCTCTATCGCGACCTGGTGCGGGTGCCCGGCCTCGTCGATACCCATCTCGCGCAGCCCTTCAATTATCCGACCCTAGAGGTCGATGTCGATCGCAGCTACGCGATGATGGTCGGCCTGACCGAGGCCGATGTCACCAATTCGATGCTGACCTCGCTTTATTCCAATTATCAGGTCAGCCCGAATTTTTATCTCAATTACAAAACCGGCATCACCTACTTTCTGGTTGGCCAGACGCCGCAATATCGCATCGATACGATGAACGATCTGATCAACATGCCGATCTCGAATCCTGGGAATTTCAAGACCGCTGGCAGGGACACGCAGATTCTCGGCGCGCTGGCCGGCATCAAAGCGTTGGGCCGGCCGGGTATGGTTTCGCATTATAACGTCCAGCCGATGGAGGAGATCTTCGCTGCCGTGCAAGGGCGCGATCTCGGCGGCGTGTCGGGCGATATCAACCGCATCATCGCCGCCAACTTGAAATACCGTCCGCCCGGCGCCGCGGTTGCGGTGCGTGGGCAGGTGGATACGATGAACACCGCCTATGCTCAGCTCTTTGCCGGCCTGGTCGGTTCGGTGGTGCTGATCTATCTCTTGCTCGTCGTCAATTTTCAGTCCTGGCTCGATCCCTTCATCATCATCACCGCGCTGCCGGCGGCGATCGCCGGCATCGTCTGGATGTTGTTTGTGACGGGAACACCGCTTTCGGTGCCGGCGCTGACTGGCGCGATCATGTGCATGGGGGTCGCGACCGCCAACTCCATCCTCGTCGTGGCGTTTGCCCGCGAGCAGCTGGCGGAGGGGATGAATTCGACCAAGGCGGCGCTTGAAGCCGGCTTCGTGCGGCTGCGCCCGGTCTTGATGACGGCGTCTGCGATGGTGATCGGCATGATCCCGATGTCGCTCGGGCTCGGCGATGGCGGCGAACAAAACGCCCCGCTCGGCCGCGCTGTCGTCGGCGGCCTGCTGTTTGCCACCGTCTCAACCCTGCTCTTCGTCCCCACCGTCTTTGCGATCCTCCATCGCAAAGACAATGCCGACGCGCCAACCCCGGAAGGGCCGCGCGGCGCGGCCGAACACGCGCCGGATGAAACCTGATCAGCGAAAGCGCTGATCGCTGTCAGATCGCCTTCGCGCGTTCGCGAAGGACGAATTTTTGCGTCTTCCCGGTTGAGGTTTTCGGCAATGGTCCGAACACGACCTGGCGTGGCGCCTTGAAATGGGCGAGGTGGGCGCGGCAGAAGGCGATGATTTCCGCCTCGGTCACGGTGGCGCCGGGTTTGAGGGTGATGAAGGCACACGGCGTCTCGCCCCATTTCTCATCAGGTTTCGCGACCACGGCCGCATCCAGCACCGCCGGGTGGCGATGCAGCACCGATTCGACCTCGATCGTGGAAATATTCTCGCCGCCCGAAATGATGATGTCTTTCGAGCGGTCCTTGAGTTCGATATAGCCGTCCGCGTGCCAGACGCCGAGATCACCGGTATGAAACCAGCCGCCGGCGAAAGCCTCCTCGGTCGCTTTCGGGTTCTTGAAATAGCCTTTCATCACGATATTGCCGCGCATCAACACCTCGCCCATCGCCGCGCCATCTTTCGCGACCGGAGCGAGGGTTGCGGGATCGGCGACCATGACCGCCTCGAACACCGGATAAGGCACGCCCTGGCGCGCTTTCATCCGCGCCTGTTCGGCGGGCGGCAGATCGGCCCAGGCCTCCTGCCAGGCGCAAACCGTCACCGGGCCATAGACCTCGGTAAGGCCATAGACATGGGTGATCGTGAAGCCGAGCCGCTCCATCCCCTCGATAACAGCGGCCGGCGGCGGCGCCGCCGCCGTCATCATCGCGATCCGGCGGCCGCCGAAATCACGCCGCTCGGCCGCGGGGGCGTGCAGCAGAAGATTCATCACGATCGGCGCGCCGCAAAGATGGGTGACGCCGGCATCGGCGATCGCATCATACATCGCCCGCGCCTCGACGCGGCGCAAGCAGACATGGGTGCCGGCCAGCGCCGTCACCGTCCATGGAAAACACCAGCCGTTGCAATGAAACATCGGCAAGGTCCAGAGATAGACGGGATGCTGCGCCATCCCCCAGGTGACGATATTGCCGAGCGCGTTGAGATAGGCGCCACGATGGTGATAGACGACGCCCTTGGGGTTGCCGGTGGTGCCGGAAGTGTAATTGAGGCTGATCGCGTCCCATTCATCGCCGGGCAGCGCATGGGCAAATGTGGGATCGCCCGCGGCGAGGAAGGCCTCATAGTCGATCGCACCGATCCGCGGCCCGCCATCGCCATCGACGATATCGACGACCAGCGGTCTCGCGTGCGCGGGCAGCAGCGCGATCGCGGCTTCGATGGTCGCGGCGTATTCGGTATCAGCGAGCAGTATTTTCGTCTCGCTATGGGCGAGAATGAAGGCGATGGTCGCGGCGTCGAGGCGCGTATTGATGGCGTTCAAGACCGCGCCCGCGAGCGGCACACCGAAATGCGCCTCAAAGAGGGCCGGGATGTTGGGGGCCATGACCGCGATGACATCGCCCCGTCCGATCCCGCGCGCTGCGAGCGAGGAAGCGAAGCGGGCGCAACGCGCCGCGGTTTCCGCCCAGGTGAAACGCCGATCGCCATGCACGACGGCGAGACGATCCGGATAGACCGCGGCGGTGCGGGCAAGAAAGCTGAGCGGTGACAGCGGCACGTAATTGGCGGCGTTTTTCGCCAGCGCGAAATCGGTTGCAGACATCGCCTCTCCTTCCTCACTCTCACTCGCCACTATCATAGCGCCGACGGCGGCGGCCGCGAAGACGAAGGATTGACGCCGGCGCGCGTCGCGGCCACTGATGCCGGGCAGGCGATGACAGGGGAGGAGACACGCGATGCATGTTCTGATCACTGGCGCCGGGGGGATGATCGGGCGCAAGCTCGCGGCGCGGCTCGCGCACGAGAAAATCCTCGCCGGGCGCGAGATTGCGCGGCTTTCGCTCACCGATATCATGATGCCGGAAAAGCCCGCCGGGTTCGCCGGCAGCATCGACGCCTGGGCCGCCGATCTTGCCGCGCCCGGCGCCGCCGAGGCCGCCATCGCCAAGCGCCCCGATGTCATCTTCCATCTCGCCGCCATCGTCTCGGGCGAGGCGGAAGCGGATTTCGACAAGGGCTATCGCGTCAATCTCGATGGCACGCGGGCATTGTTCGAAGCGATCCGGGCAGAGGGACAAAAATCTCCCTATTCGCCGCGCGTCGTCTTCACCTCCTCGATCGCGGTGTTCGGGGCGCCATTTCCCGACCCGATCCCGGATGATTTCTTCACCACGCCGCTCACCAGTTATGGGACGCAAAAAGCGATCGGCGAATTGCTGCTTGCGGATTATTCACGCCGCGGCATTTTCGATGGCATCGGCATTCGGCTTCCCACCATCTGCATCCGCCCGGGCAAGCCGAACAAGGCGGCCTCGGGCTTTTTCTCCGGCATTTTGCGTGAGCCACTGGTCGGAATGGAGGCGGTTCTGCCGGTCTCGGACGAGGTGCGCCATTGGCATGCGAGCCCGCGCGCCGCGGTCTCGTTTTTGATCCATGCGGCAACGATCGATCTCGCGCCGCTCGGGGCACGGCGCAATCTTTCCATGCCGGGGCTTTCGGCGACGGTCGGCGAGCAGATCGCGGCCCTCGGCCGGGTCGCCGGAGAGAAGGCCGTGCGCCTGATCCGCCGTGAGCCCGATCCCGCTATCGCCGCGATCGTCGCCGGCTGGCCAACGCGCTTTGACCCCAAACGCGCGCTCGCCCTCGGCTTTCGCGCCGAAACGAGCTTCGATGACATCATCCGCATCCATATCGAAGACGAACTCGGCGGCATGATCCCGCGCTAGAGCGGGAGGGCCGCAGATGCCTCCGCTCAGCCGCCGCCGACGAGGCCGAGCTGCGGGCTCGAGGGCTCGGCTTGGGTGCGTTTGGGGATGCGCCCGGCGCGATGGGCGCAATAGCCGGCCTCGACCGCAAGCCGCATGGCGCGCGCCATGCGCGGCGGGTCTTCGGCGCCGGCGACGGCGCTGTTGAGCAGGACGCCGGCGCAGCCGAGTTCCATCGCTTGCGCCGCGTCGGAGGCGGTGCCGATGCCGGCATCGAGAATGACCGGCACCGGGCAGGTCGCGATGATACGGGCAATGGCGTAGGGGTTGATGATGCCAAGCCCGGTGCCAATCGGCGAGCCCAGCGGCATGACGGCGGCGGCGCCGAGATCGGCGAGCTTGCGGCAGCTCACCGGATCGTCGTTGGCATAGGGAAGAACGGTGAAGCCGGCGCGGACCAGCTCGTCGGTCGCCTTGAGCAGCAATTCGATATCGGGATATTGCGTCTCACGGTCGCCGATCAGCTCGAGCTTCACCCAATCCGTGCCCAAGGCTTCCCGGCCCAATTCGGCGGTCAGGCGCGCGTCGCGCACGCTGGCGCAGCCGGCGGTGTTGGGCAGCAGGACATAGCCCGCGAGCACATCGATCAGACTCTCGGCATAGGCTTCGAGGCTGATGCGGCGGATCGCGACCGTCACCATCGCCGGCGCGCCCTCACGCAGGGCATCGAGCAGCACTTGCCGGTTGGGATAGCCGCCGCTCCCGAGCAAAAGGCGCGAGGGAAAGATTTTCTCGGCGATGGTCAGGGGGTCGTCACGCATGCTCAGCCTCCGCCGAACGGCCGCACGATTTCGATCTCGTCGCCGGGGTGAAGTTCGACGTCGCCCCAAGCCCGCGCCGGCACGACGGCGCCATTGACCGCGACCGCGGTGCCGCGCGGCACGGTGACACCCTTGGCGGCGAGCAGATCGGCAAGGCGCGCGACCAGCGGCGCCGCCTCGCCATTCACCCGAAGATACGCCTCAGCGGCCGAGCGAGACATGATCACGCGGCGGGCGCCGCCGGCTGGGCGGCGAAGCGGTCGGGAAGGAACGGCGCCATCGCCGGGTCGATCACGCCCTCGATGAGATGGCGGGTGATCAGCTCGGCGGTGATCGGGGCGAGCAGGATGCCGTTGCGATGATGCCCGGTCGCGAGCACCAGCCCCGCGACCGCCGAGGGGCCGAGGAGCGGCGCGTCATCGCGCGAGCCGGGGCGAAAGCCGACCCAGGTTTCGGCGATCGGCAGCTCCTCGATCGCCGGCATCGCCCGCCAGGCGCCTTCGAGCAGCGAGAGAATGCCGCCGGCGGTGAGACTGGCATCGAACCCGCGCTCCTCGGTGGTCGCGCCGACGATCAGCCGGCCATCGCCGCGTGGCACCAGATAGACCCGCGGTGTCCAGAGGACGTGGCGGAGCAGCGGCGCCGCCGGGTTCATCGTGAGCGCCAGCATCTGCCCCTTGATCGGCCGCACCGCCGGGCGCGCGCAAGCAGGGAGACCAGCCACTGCCGCCGACCAGGCGCCCGCCGCGAGCACCACCCGATCGGCTTCATGCAGCGTCCCATCGCCGCGCCGCACCCCGATCGCCCGGTCATTCTCCACCGCCAACGCGACCTCGTCTCTTTCATGGAGGCGGCCGCCGGCGGCGAGAAAAGCGGCACGGAGCGCGATCACCACGCGCCGGTTATCGACCTGATGGTCATGCGGGCTGAACACCGCGCCGGCGAGCTGCGGGCCGAGCTGCGGCTCGCGCGCCCGCGCCTCGGCGGCGTTCAGCCATTCAAGAGCCACCCCCTGGCGGCGTTGGAAATCGAAGGAATGGCGCAGCCGGGCGGCGTCATCGCGGGTCAGCGCGATCTCGATCGTGCCCTCCTCGCGCAGACCGACCGCGATCCCGCTCGCGGCTTCCAGGGCCGCGGCGAAAGCCGGCCACAACGCCTGGCCGTGCCGGGTCAAAGCGCATAGTGCGGCTTCGCCGGGCTCGCTTTCGACGCCGGCGGCGAGCATTCCGGCGGCGGCGAAGCTTGCCCCGCGCCCGGCCTCGCCGCGCTCGAAAATCTCGACGGCGACGCCGGCTTGGGTGAGCCGCCAGCCGATCGCGAGCCCGATGATGCCGCCACCGATGATCGCGACCCGCCCGCGTGTCATCGGCGCGCTCATGATTTATCCGACGCCGCCGCGGCGGGGACATAGAGCGCGCCGCCCTGGTCGCGGAATTCCTCGCTTTTCGCCGCCATGCCGGAAAGCCGCTCGGCTTCGGCGCGGAGATCCTGGGTGATCCGCATCGAGCAGAATTTCGGCCCGCACATCGAGCAGAAATGCGCGACCTTGTGTGCCTCCTTGGGCAGCGTCTCGTCATGGAAAGCGCGCGCGGTATCGGGGTCGAGCGCGAGATTGAACTGATCCTCCCAGCGGAAATCGAAGCGTGCGCGCGAGACGGCATCGTCGCGCAATTTCGCGCTCGGATGGCCTTTGGCGAGATCGGCGGCGTGGGCGGCGATGCGGTAGGTGATGACACCGGTCTTGACATCGTCGCGATTGGGCAGGCCGAGATGCTCCTTCGGCGTCACGTAGCAAAGCATCGCGGTGCCGAACCAGCCGATCATCGCCGCGCCGATCGCAGACGTGATGTGGTCATAGCCCGGCGCGATATCGGTGGTGAGCGGGCCGAGGGTGTAGAACGGCGCCTCGCCGCAGGCGGCGAGCTGCTTTTCCATATTCACCTTGATCTTGTGCATCGCCACATGGCCGGGCCCCTCGATCATCACCTGGCAGCCCTTGGCCCAGGCGATCTTGGTCAACTCGCCCAGCGTCTCGAGCTCGGCGAACTGTGCCGCGTCATTGGCGTCGGCGATCGAGCCCGGCCGCAACCCGTCGCCGAGCGAGAACGAGACGTCATAGCGGCGCATGATGTCACAGATCTCGTCGAAATGTTCGTAAAGGAAGCTCTCGCGATGATGCGCAAGGCACCAGCGCGCCATGATCGAGCCGCCGCGCGAGACGATGCCGGTGACACGCCGCGCGGTCAGCGGGACATACGCGAGACGCACCCCGGCATGGATGGTGAAATAATCGACGCCCTGCTCGGCCTGCTCGATCAGGGTGTCGCGAAACACCTCCCAGGTGAGTTTTTCCGGCTCGCCATCGACCTTTTCCAGCGCCTGATAGATCGGCACGGTGCCGATGGGGACCGGCGAATTGCGCAGAATCCAGCCGCGGATATTGTGGATGTTGCGCCCCGTCGAGAGATCCATGACGGTATCGGCGCCCCAGCGGATCGCCCAGACCAGTTTTTCGACTTCTTCGGCGGCGGACGAGGTGACGGCGGAATTGCCGATATTGGCGTTCACTTTGACCAGGAAATTGCGGCCGATGATCATCGGCTCCAATTCCGGGTGATTGATATTGGCGGGAATGATCGCGCGCCCGGCGGCGATCTCGGCGCGGACGAATTCCGGGGTGACGAATTCCGGGATGGCCGCGCCAAAATCCTCGCCATCGGCGCGGCGCTCAGCGGCGCCGGCGAGCGCCTCAGCCCGGCCGAGATTTTCCCGATGCGCGACATAGATCATCTCTTCGGTGATGATCCCGGCGCGGGCGAATTCATATTGCGTGACATGCGGCGCGCCATCGCCGGCATAAAGCACCGGGCGCGCCGGGCAGGGCGGGACCAAACGATCGGCGCCGACGCCGCCATTATCCTCGGGCTTCTCGGCGCGCCCGGCGATCGGCGTCAGCGAGCGTCTCGCGAGCCAGTCAGCGCGGAGCGGCGGCAGCCCGGCCTCGAGGTCGATCTGCGTCGCGGGATCGGTATAGGGGCCGGACGGATCATAGAGACGTTGCGGCGCCTCATCGCCACCAAGCACGACCTCACGGAACGGCACCGCGAGATCGGGCCGGCCGGGCGGGGCGGAGAAAATTTTTCGCGAGCCGGTGATCGGACCGGTGGTGACGGTGCTCGGCTTGACTTCGATGGTCATGGCGTCATCCTCTCCCTTGCGCCGGGGGAGGGAAGGTGGCGATGTGACCTGCCAAGCTTCCGTCCCTACGCCGGCATGATCCGGATCAGGTCAACAGGGTCACCGCGGCGCGGCATCCAACCGCCGGCGGAATCTCAGCCCCCTCGCGGGGCTCCCCTCGGAAAGCCGGATCATTGCGCCCCGCGGGGCGCGAGTCAATGACGGTTGCGGCCAGGATCGCCGAACGAAGCGGCATTCATGCGAGGGTCGCGAGCAGCCCGGCCAGCAACCGGCCGCGTGTGGTCAGGCTCGCGATCTCGATATATTCGCCGAGCGTATGCAGCCCGTCGCCGAGCGCGCCGAGCCCGTCGAGCGAGGGGATGCCGAGGGCTCCGGTGAAATTTGCGTCCGAGCCGCCGCCGGCGCTCTCATGGCCGAGCGTCACGCCGAGCGCCTCGGCGATGCCGCGCGCCGTGCGATAAAGGGCGAGGGTGTTCTCATCCGGCTCCCAGACCGGGCGGGTAACGCCGCGGGTGACGGTGAAGGTCACGCCATCGGCGCTGTCGGAGAGCGCCAGCATGCGCGAGACCGCGTGGTCGAGATCGGCCTGGCGCTTGGCCATGCTGAGCGCCTCGCCGCGGCAGAGGGTCGCGACGCAATTCACCCATTGCCCGCCATGGACGACACCGACGCTGAAGGTGCAATCCTCGTTCGTCATGCTCTCGATTTCGATGAGCTTCTGGGCCATGCGGCGGATCGCCGAACGCCCGTCCTTGAGCCGCGCGCCAGCATGGCTCGGCCGCCCGACCGCTTCGAGATGAAAACGCGCGATCGCATAGCGGCCGGTGACAACGGCACCATCGCTCCGCCCCGGCTCGGGCACCAGGACATAGCGATGGCGGGCGGCCTCCGCTTCGATTAGGTCGCGTGTGCTTGGGCTGCCCACCTCCTCGTCGCTGGTGAACAACACGGTGACCGGCAGCTTCGTCGCAACGCCGGCCCGGTGCAGTTGGCGCAGCGCTTCGAGGGCGAGGAAATTGCCGCCCTTCATGTCGAGAATGCCGGGGCCGTAGCAGCGCCCATCGGTCTCGCGCCAGGGGAGTGCGGCAAGGGTGCCGACCGGGTGGACGGTATCGAGATGGCCCATCACCAGGATGCCGGGCTCGCCGGCGCGCGGGTGCGGCAGATGGGCGCGGACGCAATCGCCAAACCCCATCCGCCCCGGGATGCGCTCGATCCGCGCTCCCATCACCGCAAGGTCGCGGCTCGCGAGCGCCATCATGCGATTGACGGCGCCGGCGTCGAAGGTCGGCGATTCACACTCAATCCAGGGGCGAAGGCCGGCGAGCATCGCCGCGGTATCGAACGGAAGGCTCGTGGGATCGAAATCGCGGCTCATGCCATCCTCGCGTTAGTGCCTGACATTGACGACGGTGCGCCCCCGCACCTGCCCGGCGAGGATCGCCTCGGCGCGGGCCGGGAGATCGCCGAGGCCGATCTCCTCGGTCACTGCGGCAAGGTCCGCCGCCGTCAAGTCCCGCGCGAGCCGCCGCCACGCCTCCTCGCGCAACGCCAGCGGGCATTGCACGGACTCGATCCCAAGAAGGGCGACCCCGCGCAGGATGAACGGAAACACGCTGGTCGGCAGATCGGCGCCGCCGGCAAGGCCGCAGGCCGCGACCGCGCCGCCATAAGCGGTCGCCGCCAGGACATTGGCGAGGATGGTGCCGCCGACGCTATCGACCGCGCCCTGCCAGCGCTCCGCCTGGAGCGGCTTGCCCGGCGCCTGATAGGCGGCGCGCTCGAGAATGGCGCCAGCCCCCAGGCTTTCGAGGAAATCCCGCTCGGCAGGGCGCCCGGTGAGCGCCGTCACCCGATAGCCGAGGCGCGAGAGCAGGCGAACGGCGATGCTGCCGACCCCGCCGGCCGCGCCCGTCACCAAAACCTCGCCACCCTTGGCGATGCCATGGCGCTCGAGCGCCATGACCGCGAGCATCGCGGTGAAGCCGGCGGTGCCGATCGCCATCGCCTGGCGGGCATCGAGGCCCGCGGGCAAGGCCACCAGCCACGCGCTCTTGACCCGGGCGCGCTCGGCGAACCCGCCCGACCAATTTTCCCCGACCCCGAAGCCGGTCAGCACCACTTTGTCGCCGGGCCGGAAACGCGGGCTTGCCGACTGAGCGACGGTGCCAGCGAAATCGATCCCGGGAATGATCGGATAATGGCGCAGGATGCGATTGCGCCCGGCGAGCGCCAACCCGTCCTTGTAATTGAAGGACGAAAATTCGACATCGACGGTGACATCCGCCGCCGGCAGATCGGCATCCGTCAGGGTTTCGAGGGCAACGCTTTGCCGCCCGCCTTCCTCGCGCGCAACCAAGGCGCGAAAGCCGCTCGCGTTCATGTCATGTCTCCCGGCCACCGCCCACACTGCTGACGGGCGGCGAGTATCCGGCCTCTTGTGCGGCGAGGCAAGGCAGCGTCGGCGCTCGCGCCGCGCAGCCCTTGCCGCGGCGGCGGCGCTGGGCGATAAGGGCGCGGGAGGTCGGCGGCGGACGGGCGCCTCGCCAACCCGGTCAGGTCCGGAAGGAAGCAGCCGCAACGAGTTTCCGCCTGGGTCGTTGATCCGGCCTCCCACCGCGAAACCCTGTCAGGGAAGCCGCCGCCGCGGCTCGGCAAACCCCGCTTATGTCCGGCCTGTTCGATGACCCCGGCGCCGACGCGACCACGGCGCCCCCCCCTGATGAGCCCGGGCTGTTCGGCGAGGCGCTACCCGAGGCCGCGCCGGCGGCCTATCGGGTGCTCGCGCGCAAATACCGCCCGACGCGCTTTGAGGATCTGATCGGCCAGGAAACCATGGTCCGGGTTTTGCGCAATGCCTTCGCGCAAAATCGCGTCGCCCACGCCTTCATGCTGACCGGCGTGCGCGGCGTCGGCAAGACAACGACGGCGCGCATCATCGCCCGCGCCCTCAACTGCACCGGGCCGGACGGCAAAGGCGGCCCGACCGCCGATCCCTGCGGCGTCTGCGCCGATTGCCGCGCCATCCTCGCCGACCGCCATCCCGACGTCATGGAAATGGACGCGGCATCGCGCACCGGCGTCGATGACGTGCGCGAGATCATCGAGGCGACGCGGTTTCGCCCGCTGCAAGCGCGCACCAAGGTCTTCGTCATCGACGAGGTCCACATGCTGTCGCGCAACGCCTTCAACGCGCTGCTCAAAACCTTGGAAGAGCCGCCGCCGCACGTGAAATTCGTCTTTGCCACCACCGAGCTTCGCAAAGTGCCGATCACGGTGCTCTCGCGCTGCCAGCGCTTCGACCTCCGGCGCGTGCCGGCCGCCGATCTCGCTTCGCATTTTGCCCGCATCGTCGGCCTCGAGGGCTTCACCGCCGAGCCCGAGGCGCTGGCGCTGATCGCCCGCGCCGCCGAAGGCTCGGTGCGCGACGGGCTTTCGCTCCTCGATCAGGCGATCGCCGAGGCCCCGGCTGGCGGGCGCGTCAGCGCCGCCAGCGTCGCCGAGATGCTCGGGCTTGCCGATCGCGAGATGGTGTTCGATCTCTTCGAAGCCGTGTTCGCCGGGCGGGTTGCCGAGATGCTCGCGATCACCGCCCGCGCCCATGAATTCGGCGCCGATTTCGCGACCCTGCTGCAGGATCTGCTCGCCCTCGTCCACACCGTGAGCCGGCTCAAGACGATCCCCGCCTTGCGCGAAAGCAGCGAATTCACCGAGGCCGAGCGGGTGCGCGGCACCGCCCTCGCAACCCGGCTTGCGATCCCGGTTCTGGCGCGCGCCTGGCAGATGCTGCTTAAAGGTCTCGCCGAGGTCGAACAGGCGCCGGATGCGCGGGCGGCGGCGGAGATGGTGCTGATCCGTCTCTGCCATGTCGCCGATCTGCCGCCGCCGGGCGAACTTATCCAGCGCCTCGCGAACGCGCCGGCGGCAACGCCGGGGGCCACGCCACCCGCGCCACCCACCGGCGGCGGTGGCGGCAATGCCCGCGCCGTGGTTGGTGGTGGCGTGATCGCCGCGCGGCTGCCGGGCAGCTTCCGCGAGGTGGTGGCACTGGTCGCCGCGGCGCGTGAGGCGACGCTGCACGCGCACCTCCTGCACGGCGTCCATCTCGTTCGCTACGCGCCGCCGGTGATCGAGCTGCGCCCCGAAGCCGATCTGCCGCGCGACCTCGCCGCCCGCTTCGCCGCCGTGCTCGGTGAGGCGACGGCGCAGCGCTGGACGATCGTGCTTTCAGACGCGCCCGGCGAGCCGACGCTCGCCGAACAAGGGCGCTCAGCGGAGGCGGCGCGGCGCGAGGCGGCCACCCGCCATCCGCTGGTGCAAGCCATCCTGACCACCTTCCCCGGCGCCCGCGTCGAAGAGGTGCATACCGCTGGCCTCGACGTCTACGGCCTGCCCGCCGAGGCACCCGCGCCTGAGGCCGACCCTGGGCCCGGCGAGGACGACACCGAGACTTTCCCCGAGGAGTTCGACACATGAAAAATCTCGCTGGCCTGATGAAACAGGCCTCGCAAATGCAGCAGAAAATGCAAGACATGCAGGCAAAGCTGGAAGCGATGGACATCGAGGGCGAATCCGGCGCCGGCATGGTGCGGGTGACGCTGAGCGGCAAAGGCGAGATGAAACACCTGCGCATTGACCCGAAGCTCGCCGACCCCGCCGAGCTGGAAGTGCTCGAAGACCTCATCATCGCCGCCCACGCCGACGCCAAACGTCGCCTCGAAACCATCACCGCCAACGAAATGCAGGCGCTCACCGGCGGCATCACCCTGCCGCCCGGCATGAAATTGCCGTTTTAGAAGGCAAGAAGACTTGTTCTTTTTTGAAAAAAAGAACCAAAAAACGTTTGTCCGTTGGGCAGTGCCTACGGCACTGCCCTTCCCAGGAAGTTGCCGCCCGGAGAAACCAGGACAAAAGTCTTTTTGCTTCTTTTTCTTCAGAAAAAGAAGATCTTTTCTAAATTCTTCCGGATTCTGATCTTGGGCGGACCTGAGATCGAGCGTTTGATTGCGTTGTTTGGCCGGCTTCCCGGGCTTGGTCCGCGGAGTGCGCGGCGGGCGGCGTTGTGGCTGTTGCGGGAGCCGGAGGCGCGTCTTGTGCCGCTGGCCGCGGCCTTGGCGGCGGCGGGGGCGGCGGTTCGGCAATGTCGGGTGTGCGGCAATCTCGACAGCGTCGATCCGTGTGCGATCTGCGCCGATTCGGGTCGGGAGTCGGGTCTCGTCTGCGTCGTCGAAGGGGTGGGTGATCTCTGGGCGATGGAGCGGGGCGGGGTGTTTCGTGGCCGCTATCATGTGTTGGGCGGGCTGCTTTCGGCGCTCGGCGGCGTCGGGCCGGAGGATTTGCGCCTCGCGCCGCTGCTCGCCCGCCTCGAGGCGGGCGGGATCAGGGAGATCATTCTTGCCTTGCCGGCAACCGTCGAGGGCGCGAGCACCATGCACTGGCTCGCAGATCGGCTTCGCCCGCACGGGGTCGCGGTGAGCCGCCTCGCGCAAGGGCTGCCGATGGGCGGCACGCTAGAGACCCTTGATGAGGGGACGCTGGCGCAGGCGCTTCGTGCCCGGCGTTACGAGGAGGCGCCATGAGCGGCGAAGAGGGCATCGCGACGGTCGGGCCGGATGGGGTTTTTCGGTTCGCCGGCGAGAGATATCGCGCCGCACTCGGGCGGGGCGGCGTGCGGGCCGAGAAAGTCGAGGGCGATGGCGCGACCCCGGCCGGGCTTTTGCCGCTTCGCCGCGTGCTCTATCGCGCCGATCGCGTCGCGATCCCGCGGAGTGTGGTGCCGCGCGAGCCGATCGCACCCTCGGATGGCTGGTGCGACGATCCCGCCGACCCAGCCTATAACCGCTTGATCCGCCTGCCCCATCCCGCCCGCCATGAGGAACTTTGGCGCGCCGATGGGCTTTATGACATCGTGGGCGTGCTCGGCTGGAACGATGACCCGCCGCGCCCGGGCCGCGGCTCGGCGATTTTCCTCCATGTCGCGACCGCCGATTTCGCGCCGACGGCGGGCTGCATCGCGCTCGCCTTGGCCGATTTGCGCGCGGTTCTTGCCGCCGGTCTCCGCGCCGTCGCGGTGTCTTTGGGCTGAGTGGCAAAAGCCCGGCGCGCGAGGCGGCCATGGATCGCGGCAAGCGTCTTTCCCGCGCGGCAGAGCGGCGCGCAGCGCGCCTGGGCGCCGCGCGCTGACCCCGCCGGCGCCGTCGCGGCATTGGCGAAATCGCCGCGGTTGCCGGTATCGAGATAGCTCTCGACCGCCAGCCCCTCGCTCAGCAGCACGTCGTGGCGGGCGAGTTCGATATGGAAATAGCGCACCGAAGGCACCGTTTCCTCGCGGATGGTGCGGCCATTGACGAGGAATTTGATCGGGATCAGCACGCCGTCCACGAACACCGCGTGATCGGGGGAGAGCACGACATCGCGGCGCGGCAGGTTTTCCGCGAAAGCGCCGGCGCTGATGCGGATCGGGCGCACGCGGGCGGGGTATTTGTGGCGCCGGCAATCGATCTCGCGCCAGCCGATCCAGACGATCGCAGCCGTCCCGCCGCCGGCGAGTGTTACCATGTCGCCGACCGCCAGCGCCTCGACAGGAACCGGCCCGGCCGGGGTTTCGATCCGCGTGCCGCTGGCAAAACAGGGCAGCGTGAGGGTGATATCGGTGCCGCTCGCGCCATCGCTCGCGAGCTGGAACTGGCTCGCGCTATAGGTCCCTTGCAGCGTAAGCGAGGCGACCGGCGAACCGGCGTCGCTCACGCTGAGCGTGTGGTTGGTATAGCTCAGCGTGTCGCCGGTGCTGTAGGTGGCGTTGCTGAGATCGATGACGTCGCCGCTCGCGAATCCCTCGATGGCGCCGAAGACCTGGCCGGGCGATGCGAGCGAAAGCTCGCCCGAGGCGGCGGTGAAATCGATGATTTGCGAGCTGGCGAGCGCGCCATCGAGCACGATGCCACCGCCGGCGCCGATTTTGACGAGGCCGCTTCCCGCGCCGGTTGCCGCAAGGCCGTTGGCGAGCACGATGGTGCCGCCCACCGCCTCGATCAGCGCGTTGTTGGTGAGCGTCCCGGTGACATCGATGGTGCCGCGGGCGGCGAGCAGCGTGCCGCTATTGCCGATGCCGCCGGAGAGCGTGCTGGCGCCGAGCCCGGCGAGTTTTTCGACCAGCCCGGCATTGCTGATCGCGCCGGCATTATAGCCGGTGAGCGCGGCGTCGGCGGTGATCGCGAGGGTGCCCGCCGCGCCGACGAGGAGCTGGCCGGTGCTGCTCGCGCTGCCGATTGAGGCGGCGCCGTCGAGCAGCAAGGTGCCGGTATCGCTGAGAACGGCGCCGCCGACGAGGGCAAGCCCGCTCGCTTCCCCGGCGCCGCTGACGATCACGGTGCCGGCGCCGGTGATCGCGCCATCGAGCGAGGCGGCGCCGGCGAGGGTCAGCGTGGTGCCGTCCGGGTCGAGCGTGCCGCCGCCGGCGAGGGTGAATTGCCCGGCATACGTCCCACCGGCGGCAGCGATGAGTTCGGCGGCGCCGAGGACGCCTAATCCTGCGACCGAGAGCGAAACGCCGGGCGTTAGCGTGTAGAAGCTGATCGCATTGCCGCTCGTCGCCGCCGCGCCGGCGGTCAGCGCGAGCGTTCCGGCGCCGGCAAGCGTGCCGCCCAACGTCGCGGCGCCGGCGGCAAGCGAGAGGGTGCCGCGTTGGACGGCGATGGTGCCACTATTGGTGAGATTGCCGTAGAGATAGCTGATGCCGTTGGCGGCGTTTTTTTCGAGCAAGCCGGCATTGTCGATGGCATCGGTGCCGGCGGTGTTGATATTGGCGTCGGCATTGATCGCAAAAACGCCGCCGGCGGTGATATCGAGCAGCGGCGAGTCGTTGATCCCGGCGCCGAGTTCGATATTGCCGTCCTGGGTGATGGTGCCGGAGAGATCGACCGTCTCCGAGCCGCTGACGGTAAGGCCGTCGGCGATGGCGCTGCCGCTGACCGCGATGGTGCCGCTGCCGGCGAGGGTTCCCGCCAATGTCGCAGCGCCCGAGAGCGTCAGCACGTTGGCGCCGTTGGTCAGCGTCGCGCCGGTGGCGAGCGTCGCTTCGTCGGCGAGGGTGAGGTTGCCGGCGAGCGTCGCGTCGGCGCCGGCCGCGAGCGCGAAAGCGCTGGCGGTGACCGAAAGACCCGCCCCCAGGGTTGCGTTGCCGGCGAGCGCGATGGTGCCGGCGCCGCCGAGGGTTCCGGAAAAACTGTCCGTGCCGGTGAACAGAAATTCGCCATCGGTGGCGAGGATGGTGCCGGTGCTGGTGATCGCGGGCGCGATGGTCGCGGTCCCGGCGCCGCCGGTTTTTTCGAAAATCCCGGCATTGCTGATCGCGGCGGTGGCGCCGGCGGCGATCGCGTTATCGCCGAGGCTGTCGAACAACGCGCCGGCGGTGATCGAAAGGTCGCCGGCGCCGCCGGCGCCCAGCGTGATGGCGCCGCCATCGAAAAGCGTCCCGCTATCGATCAGGCCGGCGTTGTCGCCGATGATCGCGTCGGCAAGATCGCCCGTGCCGGTGACGATCAGGCTGCCGGCGCCGGCCACGGTGCCGTCGAGCGTTGCGTCGCCGCTCAGGGTCAGGGTCTCGCCGCCGAGCGCGAGTGTGCCGGCGGCGGCGAGGGCGAAATCCCCGGCATAGGAGAGCGAGGCGGCGAGCGTCAGCGCATCGGCGATGGCGATGCCGCCGGTGGTGATCGCGGCGCCGGCTTCGATGGTGCCGCCGCCGGTGACGAAATCGAGCGTGCCGCCGCCGCTGATGGTGCCGGCGATATCGGCGCTGCCGAGCGTGAGCGCATTGGCGCCGATGACGGCGGTATTGCCGGCGGCGAGCGAAAAGCCGCCGCCGATGGTGCCGCCCGAGAGGAGATCGAGGGCGCCGCCATCGACCGTGAGGCCGCCGTTCCAGGCAAGGCCGCTATCAACGGCGAGGGTGCCGGCGCTGAGCAAGAGGGTGACGAGATTGCCGCCGCCAAGCGCCTCGACCGTGGTATCGTTAATGAACGCGATGGTCTGGGCGGTGCTGCCGTCATTGGGGATGATGGCGTCATCGTTGCTGGTGGGCGTGGTTTCCCAGCCGCCGCTCGACCAATTCCAGCTATCGAGGGTGATCGCCGCCGAGGGGTAGCTGAACACCGTGCTGGCAGGCGAAAGCAGGATCTCGGTGCCGTTGGCGCCGTCATTGGCGAGCGCGAGCGAGGGCGAACTCCCGAGCCCTGGCAGGGCAAGCGCGCCGACCACGCTCGCCGCGCCGCCGCCAGTTGCGTCCGTCAGCGTCAGCGTGCCGCCGCTATAGGAAAATCCGTTCGCTTCGAGCGTGGCGAGATCGATGGTGTCGCCGGCGGCAAAGCCGGTGATCGTCGCCGCGACGGACGCCAGGGCATCGAGGGTGAGGGCGGCATCGGCGGCAGCGAAATGGATCGTCCCCGAGGCTGCCCCCCCGAGGGTTGCCTCGGCACCGGCGCCGAGGCTCAGCGTGCCGCCGCCACCGAGCCCGCCGGCGACCGACAGCGCGCCATCGGCGACGCTGATAAGGCCGCCATTGCTGACCGCGCCGGTGAGCGCGAGCGTGCCGGCGTCGAGCGCGAGCGTGCCCTGATTGTCGAGCGCGGCGGAGAGGGTCGTCGCGCCGAGCCCGTTCCAGCCGGTGATCACCCCGTCATTGACCAGGGTGCCGGTGCCGGAAATCGCCGATGCCGTGGCGAGGGTGAGCGAGCCGCCGGCCTCGACGATGAGTTCGCTGCCGCCGCTCGCGGTGCCGAGCGTGAGCGGCCCGTCGGCGAGCGCGGTGCCGGCGAGCGCGAGAGTCGCGCCGCCTTCGAGGGCGAGGCCGGAGAGATCGGCGCTCCCCGAGAGCGCGAGCGTGCCCGGCCCGGCAAGGGTGCCATCGAGCGCGATGGCGCTGCCCGAGAGCGTGAGGCTTTCGCCGCCGAGCGCGAGCGTCGCCCCGGTTCCGAGGGTGACGCCGCCGGCATCGCTGAGCGAGGTCGCGAGGGTGAGTTCGCTGCCGGCGCCGGTGACGGCGAGGTCGGCGACGGTGACGACGACGCCGCTATCGAGGGTGAAGTTGCCGCCGCCGGTGAGAAGGAGGGTGCCTTGACCAGAGAGCGCCCCGCCGAGGCTGGCACTGCCGCCATCGAGCGCGAGAGTGCCGGCATCGGCGGCGAGGGTGCCGGTATCGTTCAGGCTCGCGGTGAGGTAGCTGGTGGCGTCGCCGCCGGTTTTCGCGATCAGGCCGGCATTGTCGATCGTCCCCATGCCGGCTTCGGCGCCGATCGCGGCATTGGTGAGAAGGGTGAAGCTCGCCCCGGCGGCAACCGCGATCTCCCCGCCGCCCTCGAGCGTCACCGGCCCGTCCATGGTGAGGCTCGTGGTGTCGGCGAGGGTCGCATCGCTCAGGATCAGGCCGTTGAGATCGCCCTCGCCGGTGATGTTGACGCGATCCGCGGCCGTTGCGCTCGTGCCCGCGATCACCCCGCCGAGGCTCGCAACGCCCGAGAGCGTCAGCGTCTCGTTGGCGCCGGCGAAAAGGAGGTCGCTCCCCGGCCCGAGGGTGAACGCGCCGCCATAGTCGAGGCCGCCCTCGAGGGTCAGGGTGGTCGCGGCGTTGAGCGCTTCCAGGGTGGCCGCGGTGATGACGGCGCCGGCGCTGATCGCGACCCGCGCCCCGCCGAATGCCGCGAGGCCGCCGCCGCCGCTGATCGTCCCGGCGAGCGTGTCGGTGCCACCGTAAAGACCGAGCACGCCATGCGCGATGGCGAGCGTGCCGCTATTGCTGAAATCGCCGGCGATATCGCTGGTGCCGCTCGCCAGTTGCTCGATCAGGCCGCTGTTGAAGAGGCCGCCGGTGCCCTCGCCGGCAAGCGTGGTCGGATTGGCGATGACGAAGGTTGCGCCGCTTTCGATGCTGATCGCGCTCGCATCCGAAGGCGCGGCGCCCAGGGTGACCGCGCCCGAGGTTTCGAGCGCGCCGCTGACCGCGAGCGTCGCGCCGCCGCTGACGGCAAGGCCGGAGAGGGCTTCGGCGGTGCCGGTGATGGCGATCACGCCCGGCCCCGCGATCGCGCCGGCCAGCGTCGCCGGGCCGGAGAGGGTGAGGGTGCCGGCGCCGAGGGCGAGACTGCCGGCGGCCTGATCGATGCCGCCATCCCAGGCGCCGCCGGTGAGGCTGAGCGCGCCGGCGGTCAGATCGAGGGTGGCATAGGGATCGCCCGGATCGCTGAGCGCGGCGATGGCGTCGGTGGTGGCGTAGGTGACGAAAACCGGGATGCCGGTATCGAAAACGGCATTGTCGCCGCTGCCGGGTGTGCCGAGGCTCCAATTGCCGGCGACGCTCCAGGCGCCGCTCGTGCCGATCCAATCGTCATTCGTTGCGGCCGGCATCCCAAACTCCATTCGCCGCTGCCGATGGGCGCCGGCAGGGGTGTTGTATCGTGGCTCGCGCCGCAGGCCGGCCCGGCGAGATCAATGCCGAGCGTAGCACGCTTGCCTATATCAACCTATTCGCGAAAAGTAAATTTTTATCTCTCGTTATGGTCTATTGACCAGCGGTAAACGATCTTATCACGAGATATGCCGGCAATCATCCCCGCGCAGGGTGCGTCTTCCGGCTCGTTGCGCGTTTCACGTTGGCGGCAGCGATAAAACACACCGGCGCGTCCTTGCGATCAACATGCGCCGAAGGGTTGCGCCGGTGGCGGCAAGCGTCTAGGAGACGGCCGGATCATCTTCGGCGCTGCTGTAGCTCAGTGGTAGAGCACACCCTTGGTAAGGGTGAGGCCGTGAGTTCAATCCTCACCAGCAGCACCACCCGCGAGATCCGACGCCGCCCTGCGGCGTTGGAGAATCGCCTCGGCGCGAGCGAGGTCGGGCTCGGTGGTGATTTTGAACGCATCCTCGTGCCCGAGAACCATCGCAACCGGGATTCCCGCCCGTTCGGCGACCAGGCTGTCATCGGTGAGATCGGCGGCGCCGGCGCCGAGCGCCCCGTGGGCGGCCCCGTGGGCTGCCCCGTGGGCGGCCCGAATGTCGGGGAAATGAAACCCCTGCGGCGTCTGTGCCCGCCACACCCCGGCGCGGTCCAGCGTTGCGGTGACGATCTCGCCGGCGCAACGCTTGAGCGTATCGACCACCGGCAAGCCGGCGATCACCGCGCGATGGCGCGCGAGCGCCGCGATCACCGCCGTGATCGTCTCTGCCGCGACGAAGGGGCGGACGGCGTCATGGATGAGGATATGGTCCGGCGCCCGCGCCGCCACGGCCTCGATCCCGCGGCGGACCGATTCCTGGCGTGTCGCACCGCCGAACACCGCCGGCGGCAGGTCGAGCCCGGCGGTTGCCTCGGCGTAGAGCGGCGCGTCCTCGGGATGGATCACCACCTGGGTCAGGGCGATCGCGGGATGGTGGTGGAAGGCGAGCACGGTGTGGCGCAGCACCGCCGCGCCGCCGAGGGGGCGGTATTGCTTCGGGGTCGGCCCGGCCATGCGGCTGCCGCGGCCGGCGGCAACGATCAGCGCCACGATCATGCGATTGGTCTCCGTCGATTTGGTCTCCCGGGGGCACTGATCCGCGATGCACCCGGGATGGTCAAGCGAGGTGCTTGCCCGGTGGGGCGCCAAGTGGGGCGCCCGGTGGGGCGCTTGCCAAGCGGGGCGGGTTGGCCCAGAGCGGCGTTCATGAGAGAGCCTCGGGTCAAGGCGGAGTTCTGGGTGCAGATGGCGCTCCGCCGCGGCACGGCGGCGGGCCGGCCGGGGGTGCTGGTGCGTCGTGGCGACCCTGATGCCGGGGGCGTTCTCCTGGTTTTGCGTGCCGGCACCGGGCTTTCCGTTTTGTCGCAGATCCGCGCCGCCGATGGCACCAGCGCTTGGCTGCGCGCAACCGGCCCCGACGGCGTCACCGAAGCCGCCGCCGATGCCTACATCGCGCGCCAAATTTCCGCCGATCCCGACCTCTGGGTGGTCGAGTTCGAGGCACCCGACCTTCTGCCGCCGTTCGAGGCGAAGATCATCTAGAGCGTGATCGGTTTAAGTCGATCACGCTCTAGGGTGGCCGTCATCGGGATTTCAGCCCGAAAAACGCCCACGCATCTCGCCAAAGTCCCATTTTTCACATGGGACCGGCCATTTCCCGCATCAGACCGTGAATTGCTCGGCGATGATGCGCTCAGAGAGGGCTTGGTCGGGGTCGAAAAGCACCTGGGTTGCCACGGTGCGGTATTCGCTGACCGCAACCGAGACGACGTTGCGAACTTCGGTGAAGTCGGCGACGGCGGCGACCGGGCGTTTTTCCGCTTCCAGCACCTCGAACACCACTTCCGCCGCCCCCGGTAGCAAGGCGCCGCGCCAGCGCCGGGGGCGGAAGGCGCTGATCGGGGTGAGCGGCAGAAGATTGGCCGAAAGCGGCACGATCGGGCCATGGGCGGAGAGGTTATAGGCGGTCGAGCCGGCTGGGGTCGAGATCAGCACGCCGTCGCAGATCAGTTCCGCGAGCCGTTCGCGCCCGTCGATCGAAATGCGGATTTTCGCGGCTTGGCGGAGCTGGCGAAGCAGGGAAACCTCGTTGAAGGCCAGGGCCTCTTCGGTCGCGCCGGTCATGGTGACCGCGTGCATGCGCAGCGGGTAGAGGATGGCGGCTTGAGCGCGGGCGAGGCGGGCGGGGAGATCGTCCTCGGCGTAGGCGTTCATCAAAAACCCGACCGAGCCACAATTCATGCCATAGACCGGGCGCGGATGGCTGATCAGATGGTGCAGGGTTTCGAGCATGAAGCCGTCGCCGCCGAGGGAGACGACGAAATCCGCCTGGGCCGTCGGACAATCGCCATAGCGGGCGGCGAGGCGGACACGGCTTTCCTGCGCCAGCCGCGCGGGCGAGGCGAGAAAGGCGATGCGCGGCATGCTCACCCGGGGCGCCGATGCGAGAGCACGGGCATATCGCGCCGGATCCGCTCGGTTCGCGCGGGATCGATGCGGGCGGTTGCGAAGCCTTCCCCGTCGGGCGCCATCGCCACCACCTGCCCCCAAGGGTCGGCGATCAGGGAATGGCCATAGGTGAAACGCGCCTCGCCGCGTTCCTCATGGCGGCCGCAGGTCGCGGCGGCGACGATCCAGCATTGGGTTTCGATCGCGCGGGCGCGGAGCAAGACCTCCCAATGATCCTTGCCGGTTTGCAGGGTGAAGGCGGAGGGGACAAAAATGACATCGGCGCCGGCGCGGCGCAACGCGAGATAGTGCTCGGGAAAGCGGATATCATAGCAGATCGAGAGCCCGGCGGTGAGCGGGCCGAGGGCGGTGGTGACGATATCTGTCCCATGGCCGTAGGTCGCGCTTTCGCGATAGCCGGTGCCGTCCGGGGTCTGGATATCGAAAAGATGGCGTTTGCGGTAGCGGGCGATTTCGCGCCCGTCGCGGTCGAAAACGACGGTGGTGTTGAAAAGCCTCCCCTCGGCGGCTTCGGCGAGCGAGCCGCCATGGACAAAGATATGATGGCGGCGGGCGAGGGCGCGGAGCGCCTCATAGGCTGCGCCGCCAGTCTCGCCGGGCGCCGGCAGCGGCTCGGCGTTCCGCTGCCGCGTCTCGCGCGAGCCGCCGAGCGAGGTCCACATCTCGGGAAGGCTCACGAGGTCGGGCCGGTCCTCGGCGACGCACGCCGCGATCAGGCGTTCGGCGGCGGCGATATTGGCGGCTTTGTCATCGCCGGGATTCATCTGGACGACGCTGATCCGCATCAGGGTTCCTTCCGCGGCGGTGATGGCTAATGCGGCCAGTCGAGCCGGGGTTCGGCGCGGACGGGGCGGCCAGGCGAGGCGAACTGACCGCGCGGCTCGGCGCTGGGGTCGCCGGCGCGTAGCGGCGGTGGCGGGATCGGTGGTGATGCGGCTTGCGGCGCTGCTTCGCGGCGCGCCGCCGGGCCGGCATAGAGCGAGAACTCCTCAGCACCCGGGCCGCGTGTCGGCTCGGGGAGCCGGAGCGTCAGGCTGCGCAATTCCCCTTGCAGCTCGTCGAGCCGGGCTTCCAGCGCCTCGAGGCGGGTTTTCACGCCGATAACGCTGAACGGCATGAAGAGGAAGGCGAGAAGATAGAGAAGTGCTGGCACCAGCAGGGCGATCGGCACCCAGCCGGGCATCCAGTCGGGCAAGGGAAGGGCGAAGGACATGGCGCGATCCTAAGCCCGATCGTGCCGACGCGGAAGACCGCTTGCGCGGGCGGCGGCGGCGGGGCGTTCGCGGGCGATTTTCCATTTGACTCTTGGCGGGGAGGGGGGAACGCTGAACCGCCGCCGCGATCTTGCCCGGAGATGCCGCGCATCGACACGCCGAGCCTGTCGAGACCGCAAAACCCCAAAAAAACGCCAAAATATCATCGGAGGACAGCGCACCATGGGAGATTTCCGACCCGATCCCACCTTCTACCCCTCGGCGAAGCTCGCGATGGCGGCGCCCCGAGAGGGCATCGGCTATGTCGCGCTCTTGCGCACCGATGGCGCCGCCGGGGATGCGCTCGGTGTCGTCGATCTCGATCCGGGATCGAAGACCTATCGGCAATTGGTCCACAAGGTCGAGTTGCCCCATATCGGCGACGAATTGCACCATTACGGCTGGAATGCCTGCAGCTCCATGCTGTGCCCGACCGGTGGGCACCCGTTCACCGAGCGCCGCTATCTGATCGTCCCCGGCATCCGCTCCTCGCGGCTCTATATCATCGATACCAAGCCCGAGCCGCGGGCGGCGCGGATCGTCAAGGTGATCGAGCCCGCGGAACTGCTCCACAAAACCGGCTATTCCCGGCCGCATACCGTCCATTGCGGCCCGGAAGGCATTTATATCAGCGCCCTCGGCGGCAAGGGGGCGCGCGGCGATGAGGGGCCGGCGGGGATTTTCCTGCTCGATTGCGAGAGCTTCGAACTCCGCGGGCAATGGGAGATCGAGCGCGGCGACCAGTTCGCGCATTATGATTTCTGGTGGAACATGCCGCATGATTACCTGGTGTCCAGCGAATGGGGCCTGCCGCCGTTGTTTGAAAACGGTATCGTCCCGGAGGCCCTCCTTGCTAATCAATACGGCCATAAGCTGCATTTTTGGGATTTGCGCGGCCGCCGGCATTTGCAGACCATCGATCTCGGCGCCAACCACCAGATGGCGTTGGAGGTGCGCCCGGCGCATGAGCCGACCAAGGATTATGGGTTTCTCGGCGTCGTCGTCGATACCACCAATCTTGAAGGGTCGATCTGGACATGGTGGCGCGAGGGTGGCCAATTTCATGCCCGCAAGACAGCGACTATTCCGCCAGAACCCGCCGATCCCGCGAAATTGCCCGATCTTCTCAAAGGCTTTGGCGCCGTCCCACCCCTGGTCACCGATATCGATCTCTCACTCGATGACCGCTTTCTCTACGTTGCCTGCTGGGGCACCGGGGAATTGCGGCAATATGACGTGGCTGATCCGTTCGCGCCAAAACTCGCGGGCTCGCTCCGGGTCGGCGGCATTGCCGCCCGAACCCCCTACGCCGATGGCACGCCCTATCACGGCGGCCCGCAGATGATCGAGATCAGCCGCGACGGCGAGCGGGTTTATTGGACCAATTCGCTCTACAGCACCTGGGATGATCAATTTTATCCGGGAGGCGTGCCCGGCCAGATGGCCATGGCGCGGGCCGGACGCGATGGCGGGCTGACGGCTGATCGCGATTTCCTGCTCGCCTTCCCGGCCGGCTATCGCGCCCATCAGGTGCGGCTCGAAGGGGGCGATTGCTCGACCGAGAGTTTCTGCTTCGCGTCTGCCTGATCTGATGCCCTGACATGCCGGCAGGCCCGCTCTGGCTGATGGTGGTGGCGATGGGGGTGTTTCAGGGCTGCAACCCGCCGATGGGTTGGTTGCCGGCGCTGGCGCGCGGGCTCGAGACGCGGCGGGCGCTGGCGCCGTTTGGCGTCGCCGCGCGCTATGCGTTCGGCCATTTTCTCGCGATCGTCGTCGTATTGGCGCCGGTTGCGGCGCTCATCGCGCTCGTCCTGCGCGATCCGGCGCCGCTGATGCCGGCGATCGGCGCGGCGATGGTGGGATTCGGCCTCTTCAAATGTCTGCGCCCACGCCATCCGCGTTTTCTCGCCCGCATTCCGCCGCGCCGGGCGTTGCGCTGGTCGTTCCTGATGTCGCTCACCCATTGCGGTTCACCCTTGATGATGCTGGCGACGCTGATTGATCTGATCTGGCGCGAGCCGGTCTATTTTCGCCTTCGCCTCGACCCGCTGACGCGTCTTACGCATGATCTCGGGGCCGCTTTTCTCATCGCCCTGGTGATGAGCGCGACGCTGCTCGCGGCATCCTCGGCGATCGCGGCGGTGCTTGGGCGCACCATCGGGTTGCGCGCCTTGGCGCGGGTCTGGATCAATTTCGATCTGCCGTGGTCATTCGCCTGCATGGCGATGGGGCTGATGGCGCTGGTCATGGGAGAGCCGCGTCTCGCCGCCCTGTGCGGGCTCGCGGCGCGTTGAGGCGGCGGGCGGCTTGACGGATGGCGGCATCGCTCGCACATGCGGGCGATGCCAGAAGACCCTTTCTTCGTTCCCGAGGAAGCGAGCGCCGCCGAGGCGATCGCTGCGATCGGCGATGAGCTGGCGGTGTTCGATGATTGGATGGAGCGCTATCACCACATCATCGATCTTGGCCGCAAATTGCCGCCTTTTCCTGCCGCCTGGCAGGATGACGCGCATCGTGTTCAGGGCTGCCAGAGCAAGGTTTGGCTGGCGGCGGTGATGCGGGCGGGCCGGCTCTATTTTGCCGGCGCGTCGGATGCGGCGATCGTTGCCGGCTTGGTTGCGCTTTTGCTGCGGGTTTATTCGGGTCGGCTCCCCGAAGAGATTCTGGCCACCAACGCCGATTTTCTCACGGCGTGGGGGCTGATCGGGGCGCTTTCGACCAATCGCGGCAATGGTGTTGCGGCGATGGCGCGGCGGATTCGTGACCTGGCGGTGGCGGCCTCACCGCAGAAGGCAGTGCCATAGGCACTGCCTTCGGGGCAAAAGTTTTTTGGTTCTTTTTTTCAAAAAAGAACCGCTTTCCTCAGTTCGCTTCCGCCTTTTTCTTGAGATCGGCGAGCGCGCCTTCGTAGATTCCGGTCACGGCTTTGATGGCGGCGGCGTCGTCCATGCCGGCGGGGGGATTGGCGTCGGCCGAGCCGCGCTGGAAATGCCCCACCCAGGTGACGGTGGAGCCGCCGTTCTTGCCGGGTTTGACGGTGATGGTAGAGCGGTAATGGGTCACGGGCACGACCTTGACGTTGCCGGGATCGTCGGTGATCCGGTAGGTATAGGTCATTTTTTTAGCGTTATATTTTTCCAATTGCTCGATCAGCACCGGACCACCGAGGTCGAGATGGCGCACCGAGCCCGGGGCATTGCCCTTGTCGGCGTTCGAGGTTTTCACCGCGCTGAACCAGGTGAGATCGCCGAAATTCTGGATGATGTTCCAGACTTTCGCCGGCGGCGCGGCGATGGTGATGCTGCGCCGGACGACATGGTTGGGCATATCCGCCGCGTTTGCCGGCGCGAGGTGAACGAGAAAGCCGGCGAGCGCGAAAAGCGCGCCGAAAAGAAGAGGCTTCAAGATGTTTCCCCTTTTTTGCTTCGGGATGAGTGAGAGTGCCGTCAGTATCAGGCGGGGCGCGGCGTTGCCAGGGTTTTTCGGAGGTTTCGCGGATTTTTCCGGCGGCGCGGCCGGGCCGGGCATGCTTCTCGATGCTTAAAAGAAATATTTTATCGTTTGCCGCACAAAACCGGCATGATATTTATGACAAATTTATGTCTATTTGCCGTCATTATAATGAAACTTTTCTTTCATTGGTATGAACACAATTTTGTGAACTCATTGTCACAATTCTGTGCGCGTTGCGCGGGGTTACGTTCCGTTAATCCCCGCCGCTGAACCAGACGCTACCCCTTCGCGCACTAGGAAAAACGATCATGCATGTCACCCGGGCTTTGGCGCGGCGCGCGCCTTCTGTGTTGCTCATGGCGTCCACGCTGCTTGCCGGCCATGCGGCATTGGCGCAGGTCGTGACCGGCACGATCAGTAGCGGCGGCGGCAATGCCGCGCCGTTGCCATTGGTGTCGGATAATGACACGCAGCTGGCGCAGAATGCATCGGGTGTCAGCGGTATCGTGAATGCCGGCTCGGTCAATGCGGCAGGCGGGGGCGGGACCAGCGCGGCGCCGGTGCCGGGCGCGACGGTGCCGCCGACGCAGCAGCAGCTTTTTGAGTCCGGCCAGACCACCCGGGTTCTCGATCAGCAGCAACTGCAATCGGTCGGGCCGATGGGCGGTGGCGCGCAGGCGATCGGCATGGCGCCGGGCGCGCAGGTCGTCGGCTATGGCAACACCGGTTCGACGAAATACAACGTCTCGCTCGATGGTCTTGCGAATGGCTGGGGCGGCTTCGGCGGCCAGACCGGCAACAACAATCTGATGATGACCTTCGACGGCGTGCCGATGAACAATGTCGCGACCGGTCTTTGGGCTTCGGCTTCGGTGCCGCAGATTGGCATGATCCAGAACATCGATGTCGGCTACGGTCCTGGCGACGCAAAGGATCGCTGGTATGACACCACCGGCGGCACGATCGAGTTCACGCCGATCCAGCCGACCGCGAAGGCGGGCGCCGATATCGTTGCGAGCTATGGCAGCTATGACACCGTCAATCTGAATTTCGACATCCGCACCGGCAATATCGGCGGCTGGTCGACGGTGATCGCCGGCGGCATCGGTGAGGGCAATGATTTCCGCACTTCCCAGAATGGCTTCGATAGTCCGGCGGAAAACTACGCCTTCTACGTCAAGACCGTGAAGAATTTCAGTGATGGCGACGTCTCTTTCGGGGGCTACATCGCCCAGGGCGGCGGCTATCGCCCAAATGTCATCCCGGTGAGCCCGATGGCGGGTGTCAGCGTGAATGGCGCGGGTGCGGCCGGGCCGCTTTACAACGAGAAAGCGAACATGTTCGCGGCCCTTGATCCCCAGGTCTGGGCCAAATTCGACCAAAATCAGTTCGCGACGGTTTATGCGAAACAGAATATCCACGTCGACGACTATACAACGTTCCATAACATGGCATGGTATAGCGACGAGCAGCGCCTGCATTCCGATTTCAACAATTTCCAACCAAATTACAATCAGTTATATGAGATGAACACGCCGGATAACTGGACGCTCGGCGACAAGATGTGGTTCACGACCACGCTTCCTTATAACACGGTCGATTACGGCGCTTATTATATCTATGGCCTCTATCAAACCGTAAACTCGTTCTGGAGCCCAAACGCACCTTATTATGGCAGCCAGTATGCGCCCAACGGGAATTACCGATTCGGCAATTTTTATAGCGGCGATGCGGCGATCTTCCTCCAAGACGATATCCATCCCTTCTCGCAGCTGCACATCACGCCGAGCATTCGCTTCGTCGACGACACGCTGCAATACGCGAATGGCGCCGGCCAGTATGGCGCATTCCCCAATGCAACCGGCACCGATCAGGGCGGGTTCGGATCGCAACACGCGAGCTGGACCGGCGTCGAGCCGGGCGTGAATGTCAATTATCAAGCGCTCAAATGGCTCGCGCTCTACGGCAATTACGAGGAATCCTATCAGACCCCGTCCGTCGGCGGCGGCGGTGGCTACTTCCAGGCTTTTCCGGTGACGGTTGCGACCGAGCCCAAGCTCGAACTCGCGCAATATTGGCAGATCGGGGCGAAAGCGAAATTCAATGACCCTGATTATTACGTGAAAAATTTCCTGCTCGACGTCAATTATTTTGACCTCCGCCTCGCCGACCAGACCGCCAACGTCGCGCTCAATGTCAACGGCACCGAAGTCACGACGACTGGCACGTCGGAATACAAGGGCGTCAACATCGCGATGGACGATAACCCGTTTTCCACGGTGCACACGTTCTTCAACGGCGCGATCATGAATGCCCTTTATACCAGCTATGACGTGATCGGCGGCTCGAATTTCAACGGCTCGCATGTGCCGTATGTTCCGGACACGACGCTCAATCTCGGCGTCGATTACACCTATTTCGTCGGCGATACCGCGGTGAAGCCGAGCTTCTGGTGGCAGTTCACCGGCCCGCAATATTACTTCAACAACATCACCGCCGCCCCGACGAACACGACGATGGGCGCCTATCAGACCTTGAATGCCTCGATCGACGTGAAAAAACCCTTCTCGGTCGCGGGCTTTGGCAAGACGCTCGATGTCTCCTTCACGATCCTGAACTTCACCAACAATCGCTTCAACATCTACGAATATCTCGACTCCGCCGGCGATTATTTCGGCCCCAGCGCCGCCTCCGGCATCCTCGGCTTACCCGGCGCCCCGATGACGATGTACGGCCAGGTCGCCTTGAGCTTCTAACACAGACCATAATCACGACATTGCGAGCGAATTGTCATTCTTCGGTCACTGAACTGACACCAATCGATCACACAACTGCCGTTTGAGACTGGCTAGAAAGCACCCGAACGCAGGTCCGCGTTCGGGTGCCGCGGCAACCCGGGCGCGGTTTCGCCACGGCAGGCAGCGAAGGCAACGATCATGAATTTCGACTATCTCATCCACATCGCCAACTACTCCGACGGCGTGATCTACGCGCTCGCGGCATTGCTGCTCGTCGAACTCGCGGTGATCATCGACCGCTTCTGGTATCTCCGCCGCACTTTGATCGGTGGCACCCGCGTCGTGCTCGCGGTCGCGCGCACCGGCGCTTTGACCCAGCCGGAGCTCGAGATGCTGCGCCGGAGCGCGGGCAAGCTGCCGGAAGCGGTGCTGCTCGAGACCGCATTGCGGCACGCCGACAAAACCAAAGGCGAAGCCCTCGCCAACCGCCTCGAGGAGGCGATCCTGCTGATGGCGCCGCAATTTGACCGGCGGCTTTGGATTCTCGACACCATCATCACGCTGGCGCCGCTGCTCGGCCTGTTTGGCACCATCCTCGGCATGTTCCACGCCTTCGGGGTGCTCGCGACCCCCGGCCAAGCGCCGACGGCGGTGACCGGCGGCGTCGCCGACGCGCTGGTCGCGACGGCCTCGGGCATCTTCATCGCGATGCTCGGCCTGCTCACCTACAATGGCCTCAACAGCCAGATCCGCATGATCATGCATCAGCTCGACTCGCTGAAGACGATGATCATGAACCGGCTCGATGGCGCACCGATGGTCCCGCTCGGCCAGACGACCCAGAAAACCGTGATCAAACCCGCGTTGCAGACGGCGTAAGGCGGCGGACGATGGCGCGAAAGCTTCGCTATTTCGAGGAACGGCGCGGCCGCGTCGAGATCATTCCGATGATCGACGTGATGCTGTTCCTCCTGGTGTTCTTCATCATCGTGACCTTGCAGATGATCCCCGATGCCGGGCAGACGCTGCAGCTCCCGACCTCGAGCGAGGCGGACCATCTGCCGCGCCCGGAATTCACGGTGAACGTCCAGCAGGATGGTTCGGTCGCGGTAAAGGGCCAGGCGATGAGCCTCGATCAGCTCACCGACATGATCAAGAATGACGGCAATCCGGAAAAGACCGTGATCACCATCGCGAGCGACAAAGCGGCGCCGTTCGAGGCGTTCGTCCATGTCATGGACGCGGTGCGCAAGGCCGGCGTCACCAGCCTCGGCGTTGCGACGCAGCCGGGCGGCGCCGGATCGGCGCCCGCCGCGCCCGCCGCGCCCGCTCTGCCGGCGGGGAAATAAGTGAGCGCGCAGGTGACATCGCCGCGGCTGCCGGATTTGCCCGAGGCCGGGCCATGGGGCAGTTACGCCTCGCTGCCGTTCCTGCCCGATAGCGGCCGGCGCGGCCGGTTCGCGCTCGCCCTGCTGCTGGCGGCGGCCTCGGAACTTGCGATCGTCGTCTGGCTCGGCGCCCGGGTCGTGGAAGTTTCGCCCGAGCCGAACAATCCGCATCCGATGGAGGTCCACGCCGTCACCCTGCCGGCGCCGCTCCCGGAATTGCAGGCGGTGCCCGAAGTCACCCCCCCTGACGCCGCAAACCCCCCGCCGCCGCCCGATACGCTGACGCCGCCCCAGCCCAACGCGCCGCCGCAGCCGCAAGCCGAGGTCGCGCCACCACCGCCGGCACCCGACCAGCCGCCGCCGCCACAGGCGGATAGCCCCTTCTTCGTGCCGCCGCCGCCGCCGATCACCGCGCGCCAGCCCCCGCCACCCCATCCGGTCAAGACAGCGCAGAAAGCCGCGCCGCCGCCGCCGCAACCGAAGACCGAGGCCGCGAAGGAAGAGCCCAACAAGCCGCCGCCGCCACCCTCGGCCCCCGCCTCCTCCGGCCAGAACCTCACGGCGCTGCAAAAATACGCGGCCGATCTCCGCAGCCGGGTGCAAAACAATCTGCACGTCACCTCGGCGATCAGCGCCCTCAACCTCTCCGGCGATACTTTGGTCGCGATCACCCTCAGCCCGGACGGGCACATTGACAATGTCGCGGTCAATAAATCGAGCGGCATCAGCCTGATCGACAAACTCGCGCTCGACACCGTGCGCGCGACCAGCTTTGCCCCGTTCAGCGACGAAATGCCGAAAAATACGATGACCTTCCTACTCAAAGTCCACGTCGAAGGCTGAGCCGGCGGACCAGCGTCACGGGCTGGCGGCTTTGTGCTGCGCGCGCCAGGCCGCCGCGTTCGCTTCGGCCTCGCTGATTTGCGTCGCGGTCAGGCGCTCGGCGAGGATGTGCAGCGCCCGCGTCGCGCGGCGATAGGTGTCGCTCCCCGCCTCTGCCCCGGATTGCGCGATCGCATACCATTGATAGGCGGCCGCGTCGTCCTCGGGGACGCCATGGCCGCGCGCATAAGCGATGCCGAGCGCGGCGGCGGCATCGAGATCGCCCTGATCGGCGGCTTTGCGGAACCACGCCAGCGCTTGCTCGTAATCCTGCGTCTCGCCACGGCCGCGCGCATAGGCGAGGCCGAGATTGAACTCCGCTTGCGGGTCGCCATGCGCCGCCGCTTTCGCGAACCAGGCGGCGGCTTTCGCGTCATCGGCTTCGACGCCGCGGCCATGCGCATAGGCGACGCCGAGATTGAATTCGCCCTTGGCGTCATCCTGCGCCGCCGCTTTCGCGAACCAGGCGGCGGCTTTCGCGTCATCGGCCTCGACCCCGCGCCCCTCGGCATAGGCGACGCCGAGCGCGGTTTCCGCCGGGGCATAGCCCTGGGCCGCGGATTTCTCGAACCACGCCACCGCTTTCTCGTCATCCGGCGCGACGCCACGGCCATATTCATAGGCGAGCCCGGCATCGAACTGCGCCATCGGATCGCTGATCTGCGCATCGGGGACGCTGTATTGCGCCGAGGCTGGGCGGCTAATCGCGGCGCCGGCGAGAGCGAGCGGGACGACGACGAATCGAATGAAGACGGGGCGCATGGCGTCTCCTCTTGCGGTTTGGCGCGAACTATGCCCCGAATTCAGGCCAAGTCCGGCGCTCGCGCAAGAGAGGGCCGCAAACCGGGAGGGGGCGATGGAGTTTGCCGGGTTTCATCTCGAATGGCGCGAGGTTTCGGGCGGGCGGCTGCGGCTCCGCCGCGGTGGCGACGGTCCGCCCCTGCTTTTGCTGCACGGCAACCCCGAGACCCATATGATGTGGTCGAAAATCGCCCCCGCCTTGGCGGCGCGGTTCGAGGTGATCTGCCCTGATCTCCGCGGCTATGGCGGCAGCTTCAAGCCGCCGGCAAGCGCCGATCACACGCCTTACGCCAAACGCGCAATGGCGCGCGACATGGCCGAGCTGGTGGCCGGGCTCGGGCATGAGCGCTTCCAGGTCGGCAGCCACGATCGCGGCGCCCGCGTCGCTCATCGTCTCGCGCTCGATTATCCCGATCGCGTCACCCGCCTCGCTGTTCTCGACATCATCCCCACACTCGCCCATTTCGAACGCACCGACATGCGCTTCGCGCTCGGCTATTATCATTGGTTCTGGTTCGCGCAGCCGCACCCGTTTCCCGAAGCCCTGATCAACGTCGCCCCCGAGCTTTGGTTCAAGGCCCATGTGACGCGCGGCGGCGACCAGATGCCGGCGTTTTTTACCCCCGAGGCGGCGGCCGATTACCTCGCCGCCGCCCGCGATCCGGCGATGATCACCGGCATGTGCGAGGATTACCGCGCCGCCGCCAGCATCGATCTCGTCCATGACCGCGAAAGCCGCGCGGCCGGGGAGAAAATCCGCTGCCCGCTCCTGGCACTTTGGGGCGCGCGCAATTTCGTCGGGCGGCTCTATGACGCGCTCGCGGTGTGGCGCGAATTTGCCGCCGGCCCAGTCAGCGGCGGGCCGGTCGATTGCGGCCACTACCTCGCCGAGGAGGCTCCGGAGGCGATAAGAGACGCATTTTTGGGGTTTTTCGCGTAGGAAAGACTCGTTCTTTTTTGAAAAAAAGAACCAAAAAACTTTTCTCTGTTGGGCAGTGCCAACGGCACTGCCCGCTCTGAGGAGGCTTGCCGCCCTAAGGGAACGGGAAAAAAGTCTTTTTGCTTCTTTTTCTTCAGAAAAAGAAGAGTCTCTATATTTCTTTCCAGAAAAACAAAGCATCATAGGATACGCCCCGCGCGGTGACGCTGAACCCCGGGATACGTCCGCCTTCGCGCCAATCAAGGCCGCGCGCCAGCGCCTCCGCCGCGCTGCCGGCGATCGCGTTCAACGTCAAAAGCCGCCGCCCATGCCGCCGCGCTGCCGCCTCCACCGCCCGCATCAAGGCCTGCGCGAGGCCGCCGCCGCGATAGCCCGGCAGGATCAGCAGATGCTGCACCTCGGCGCGATGGTCCTGATAAGGCGGGGTGTTGATATCGAGCTGCACCGAACCCGCGAGCACGCCATCGACCCAGCCGGCGATGAGAATTCTCTGGCCGCCAGCGACCTCGGCCGAAACCCCGCGCCAATAGCGCCGCGCCTCGGCCGGCGAGGCGAGCGGCACCGCCTCGTCCTCGGCGGCGGAGGCGGCCAGGATATCGCCGAGACGGCGATCGGCAGACGACGCGGCGGCGGCGTCGAGCTTGGCGACCGCGATGCCGGCGGCCGGCTTGGCATAGCCGAAAGCCAAGGTCTGGCCGGCATCGACACGGATCGGGCCTTCGCGCAGGAACGAGTGTTTTTCGAAAAATCGCTGCGCCGCATCCGCCCTGGTGTCGCACCACAGAACCAGGCGCCGCGCCTCCGGCACCCATCCTTCGGCGGCCGCGAGCAGCCGCGCCGCCAACCCATGCCGGCGCACTGCCGGAGTGACCAGAAGATCGCGGATCTCGAACGTGCCATCGGCGTCAAAGGGCGCGATGGCGGCGAGCCCGACCACCTGCCCTCCTTCGACGGCGACGAAAACACCGCCTTCGCGCAAATCCGCGATTGACCGCGCCGCGGCCGTAGCACCCGGGAATTCCGCCGCGACCGCCGCCGCCAGCGCGGCGATCCCGGCGGCATCGTCGTCCTGGGCCGGGCGGATGCGCAATTCGGCGCGGGGTGGTTCGCCCCGGATCAGCGCAAGCCCTGACAAAAGCGGATGATGCGCTGTCCCGCCGTCTCCAGCGCGGCTTCCGAGGTCGCATAGCTCACGCGGACATAAGGGCTCATGCCGAACGCCGCCCCCTGCACCACCGCGACATGCTGTTCTTCGAGCAAGGCGAGGGCGAAATCGGTATCGTTCGCGATCTCCCGCCCGGCTGCGCTGCGGCGGCCGATACAGCCGGCGATGTTGGGATAGAGATAGAACGCGCCCTCGGGCTTATGACAGGTGATGCCTGGCGCCGCGCTGAGCAGATCGAGGAGAAGATCGCGGCGGCGGCGATAGGTCGCGCGCTGTTCCGCGAGAAAATCCTGCGGCCCGTCAAGGGCGGCAGCCGCCGCCGCCTGGCCGATGCTGGAGACGCCGGCCGTCGCCTGGCCCTGCATGTTGACCATGGCGCGGATCAAGGGCCGCGGCCCGGCGCAGAACCCGATCCGCCAGCCGGTCATGGCATAGGTCTTGGAGACGCCCGAGACCGTCACCACCCGCTCGCGGAGCCGAGGTTCAGCGGCGGCGAGCGTGACATAGCGGAACCCGTCATAGAGCAAATGCTCGTAAATATCGTCGGCCAGCACCCAGACATCGGGGTGTTCGAGCAACACCCGCCCGATCGCCGCCATCTCCTCCGGCCCGCAAGCAGCGCCGGTCGGGTTATTGGGAAAATTCAGAATAAGGAGCCGGGTCCGCGGCGTGATCGCGTGCGCGAGATCCTCGGCGCGCAGATGAAAACCGGCATTTTCCGGGCACGAGACCGGAACCACCCGCCCGCCGGCGAGTTCGGCCATCAGCGCATAGGAAACCCAGTAGGGCGCCGGGATGACGACCTCCGCTCCGGGATCGACGGCGGCCATCAGAGCATCGAAAATCACCTGCTTGCCGCCATTGCCGACCATGATTTCATCGAGCGCATAGTCGAGCCCCTGGTCGCGCCGGAATTTGCGCTGGATGGCCTCTTTCAGCGCCCGCGTGCCGTCCTGCGGCGGGTATTTGGTCTCGCCGCGCCGCGCCGCTGCTTCCGCCGCCGCGATCGCATGTGCCGGGGTTGTGAAATCGGGCTCGCCGATCGAAAGCGCGATGACATCGGCGCCGCCCTCACGCAAGGCGCGCGCGCGCGCCGTCATCGCCGCGGTGGCGGCGGTGGGCACGCGGGTCAGACGCTCGGCGAGCGGCGGGCTCAAAGTCAGGAAAGACCCTGGCAGAAGCGCTGGATGCGCATGCAAGCCTCGCGCAGCGCCTCGGTCGAGGTCGCGTAGCTGATGCGGATATAGCCGGGATAGAGGAATGCCGCGCCATGCACCGCCGCGACCCCTTCTTCTTCCAAGAGGGCGGTGACGAAATCCTCGTCGCTTTCGATCGCGGTGCCGGCGCGGGTTTTCTTGCCGAGGCAGCCATGGATCGCGGGATAGACATAAAATGCGCCTTCGGGCTTATGGCACGAGATGCCCGGCGCTGCGTTCAGCATGGCGACGACGAGATCGCGCCGCTCCTGATAGACCTTGACCATCGCCGCGATCGACTCCTGCGGCCCAGAAAGCGCTTCCAGCGCCGCCGCCTGGCTGATCGAGGAGGGGTTGGAGGTGGATTGGCTCTGCAGCGTGTCCATCGCCTTGATCAACTCGCGCGGCGCCCCGGCATAGCCGATGCGCCAGCCGGTCATGGCATAGGCTTTCGAGCAGCCATTCATCGTCACCGTGCGGGATTTGAGCCGCGGCTCGACGGCGGCGATGGTTGCGGGGCGGAACCCGTCATAGGCGAGTTTTTCGTAGATATCGTCCGTGAAGATCCAGACGTTCGGATGGCGCAGCAACACCTCGCAGATCGGCCGCAATTCCTCCGCCGAATAGGCGGCGCCGGTCGGATTGCAGGGGCTGTTGAGGAAAAACCATTTGGTCCGCGCCGTGATCGCTTGCTCGAGGTCTTCGGCGCGAAGCTTGAAGCCGCTATTCTGGCTGCACGGCACCGGGACCGGGGTGCCGTCGGCGAGTGCTACGATATCGGGATAGCTCACCCAGCACGGGGTTGGGATGATCGCCTCGTCGCCTTGGTTCAGCGTCGCGACCATGGCGTTATAGATCACCTGCTTGCCGCCGGTGCCGACGATGATCTCCTCCGGTTTGTAATCAAGCCCGGAATCGGCGCGGAATTTGGCCGCGATCGCGGCGCGGAGCGCAGGCGTTCCGGCGACATCGGTATATTTCGTCTCACCGGCCGCGATCGCACGGATGGCGGCTTCCTTGACGTTTGCCGGAGTGTCGAAATCGGGCTCGCCGGCGGAGAGGCTGATGATGTCGCGCCCGGCGGCTTTGAGCGCGCGCGCCTTGGTGGAGATGGCGATGGTCTGGCTCGGGCTGATGCGGCCGAGGCGGTCGGCGATGAAGCTCATGGAACCCTGCGTGCGTGGAAAGGGATCGTCTTTTTACAGCAAAAAAAAACCGCGTGACCCTACCCGGCTCACGCGCCGCCGGCAAGCCGCGTGCGCCGATGGTCCGCGGCGTTGCGGCTTTTTTGGTGCCTGCTCTGGGCCTACTCTCGGCCTACTCTGGCGCCGCGATTGCACGCCATGTTAGAAGACAGGCGTCGAGGCGGCGGGCAATTAACCGCCAACCAAATCGAGCTGCGAATAGGGCATCACCAAAATGGAAAAAGACCTCATAAAATGAAAGCAGTCATTCTGGCGGGCGGTCTCGGGACCAGGTTAGCTGAAGAGACGGAAACCAAACCGAAGCCAATGGTCGAAATCGGCGGCCGTCCCATTCTTTGGCACATCATGAAAATCTATGCGGCGCACGGGATCAACGAGTTCATTATTTGTCTTGGCTACAAGGGCTATGTAATCAAAGAATTCTTCATCAATTATTTTGTCCATAGCTCTGATATCACCGTCGATCTCGGCCGCAACGCCGTCGAGGTGATCCGCCCGCAGGCCGAGCCCTGGCGTGTCACCCTGGTTGAAACCGGCGAGGCCACCGAGATCGGCGGCCGCATCCGGCGCATCCTGCCGCATGTCGCCGATGACGAGGCGTTCTGCCTCACCTATGGTGACGGTGTCGCCAATATCGATGTCCGCGGCCTGATCGATTTCCATCGCAAGGAGGGGCGGCTCTGCACCGTCACCGCCGTGCAGCCGCCCGGTCGCTTCGGCGCCATTCGCCATGAGGGCGCGCGGGTGACGCGCTTTGCCGAAAAGCCGGTCGGCGATGGCGGCTGGATCAATGGCGGCTTCTTCGTCGCAAGCCCCGCCGTCGGCGCCTATATCGCCGGCGATGATACGGTTTGGGAGCGCGAACCCTTGGAGCGGCTGGCCGAGGAGGGGCAGCTCTCGGTCCATTTCCATCAGGGCTTCTGGCACCCGATGGATACGCTGCGTGACCGCCGCTTGCTCGAGGGGCTTTGGGCCTCTGGCCAGGCGCCTTGGAAGATCTGGTGACCCATGCGCATTCTGATAACCGGTAATCTCGGCTATGTCGGCTCGGTGCTCGTCGGCCATCTGCGGCGGGCGCTACCGGAGGCACGCCTGATCGGCTTCGATGCGGCGTTTTTCGCCCATTGCCTGACCGCGCGGGCACCGCTCCCCGAGCATCGCCTCGAGCGCCAGCATTTCGGCGATGTCCGCGATCTCCCCGGCGATCTGCTCGACGGCGTCGATGCAATTGTGCATCTCGCCGCGGTCTCGAACGATCCCATGGGCAATCGTTTCGAGGAAGTGACGGATGCGATCAATCACCGCGCCAGCGTCCGTCTCGCCGAACTCGCGGCAGCGCGCGGCGTCAAGCATTTCGTGTTCGCCTCCTCCTGCAGCGTCTATGGGCTTGCTGATGCGACGCCGCGGCGCGAGGGCGATGCGCTCAACCCGCTCACCGCCTATGCACGCTCGAAAATTGCAACCGAGGAGGGGCTCCGTCAGGCCGATCTCGGCGCGATGGTGACGACGTCGCTCCGCTTCGCGACCGCGTGCGGATTCTCGCCGCGGCTTCGGCTCGATCTCGTGCTCAATGATTTCGTTGCCGCAGCCCTTGCCGCGCGCCGCATCAGCGTGCTCTCCGATGGCTCGCCCTGGCGGCCGCTGATCGATGTCAACGACATGGCGCGCGCCATCATCTGGGCGCTGACCCGCGACGAGAGCGCCGGCGGGCGGCGGCTTTCGGTCAATGCCGGGTCGGATGCGTGGAATTTTCAGGTCCGCGATCTCGCCGCCGCCGTCGCCGCGGCGGTGCCGGGGACGGAGGTTTCGATCAACCACGCCGCACCGCCCGACCAACGCTCCTACCGTGTCGATTTCAGCCTGTTTCGCGAACTCGCCCCGGCGCATCAGCCGGCGATGACGCTGGCCGGCTCGATCGCCGCCCTTCGCGATGGCCTCGCTGCGATCGCCTTCGCCGACGCCGACTTTCGCAACTCACCATTGATGCGCCTCAAAGTTCTCGAACATTTGACCGAACAAGGCAGGCTCGGCGCCGATCTGCGCTGGCGCGAAGGAGAGATCTGACGATGATTTTCCATGAAACCCCGGTCGCGGGCTGCCGTCTGATCGAACTCGAAAAACGCGGTGACGCGCGCGGGTTTTTTGCCCGCCTCTTCTGCGAGCGCGAATTCGCGCAAGCCGGGTTGGAAACCCGCTTCGTGCAGGCGAATAATTCGCTGACCTCCGAGGCTGGCACGCTCCGCGGCCTTCATTACCAATTGCCGCCCGCCGCCGAGGTCAAGCTGGTGCGGTGCGTGCGTGGCGTGCTCTGGGACGTGGTGCTCGATCTCCGCCCCGATAGCCCGAGCTTCGGCCGCTGGTTCGGCGCCGAGCTTTCGGCCGAGAACCGCCGCATGATGTATGTGCCGCGCGGCTGCGCGCATGGCTTTGTCACGCTGGGTGACGATGCCGAAGCGCTCTATTTCGTCAGCGCCTTTTACGGCCCCGAGGAAGAGCGTGGCGTGCGCTGGAACGATCCGCGCTTTGCGATCGACTGGCCGGTCACGCCGACCACGATTTCCGACAAGGATGCCGCCTGGCCCGATTTCAACGATGACTTCCACGGCACCGCGCGGCTGCGGGGGGTGCGGTGAGGATTCTCCTCACCGGCGCCTCGTCCTTCACCGGCTACTGGTTCGCGAAAGCGCTCGCCGCCGCCGGGCATGAGGTTGTAGCACCGCTTCGGGGGGCGCGGGCGGGCTATGCGGGGGCGCGCGCGGCGCGGGTCGCGGGGCTCGAAGGCACGGTGCGCTTGGTGCCCGCATGCCCGTTTGGTGACGCGAAGTTTCAGGCCCTGATCGCCGGGGAAAAATTCGATCTCCTCTGCCACCACGCCGCCGCGGTCGGCGATTACCGCAGCCCGGATTTCGACGTCGCCGCCGCGCTCGCCGCGAACACCAACGGGCTGCGCTCGGTGCTCGCGACGATGGCGGAGCGCGGTCTGCGCGGCGTCGTCCTCACCGGTTCGGTGTTTGCCCCCGATGAGGGCGCCGGCGAGACGCCGCTCCGCGCATTTTCGCCCTATGGGCTCTCAAAGGGGCTGACGGCGGCGGTGTTTCGCTATCGCTGCGGCGAGATCGGCCTGCCGCTCGGGCATTTCGTCATCGCCAACCCGTTCGGCCCGCTCGAGGAGCCGCGCTTTTGCACCTATCTTCTCCGCACCTGGCGCGAGGGCAAGACCGCCGAGGTGCGCACGCCACGCTATGTCCGCGACAATGTTCCGGTGCGTGCGCTTGCTGACGCCTATGCCGGCTTCGTTTTGACCATCCCCGGCGGTGCCGCGGAAACCCGCCTCGGCCCGAGTTTTTATGTCGAAACCCAAGGCGCGTTCGCCGAGCGTTTTGCGCGCGAGACGCGAGCGCGGAGCAAGCTCGCCTGCGCCCTCACGCTCGCCGAGCAAAGCGATTTCTCCGAGCCGATCGTCCGCATCAACACCGACCCGCTCCGACTTTCCGCCGTTGCCGAGGCGGCGCTCTGGGATGAATATATCGAGGCGGCGCTGGCAGGGGCGTAAGGGGGGGCGATTTGGCAAATACGGCAACCATAGAACGAGCCCCCAAGAAGAAGACGCCGCCGCGCTCGCCGGCGCCGGCTGTGCCAGCGCCACCGGCTCTCGGAATCAGGCTCTATGTTGACCATCTCGAGGTGTCACGCCGGAGCCGCCTCAACATTCGCGGCTGGCTTTTCCATGAGCAGGTCGCGGTCTCCGCAATTACGGTGGAGATCGACGCCGGCAGCCGGACCCATCGCCGCCCTTGCCGTATCGGCGCTGAGCGGATGGATGTCTTCGAGGCCTGGAAGATTCCCCAAGCCACCCATTGCGGCTTTTCCGCAACCAAGCTTCCCTGCGCCGAGGGTGGCGCCCTACGTTTGAAGGTGACACTCGCGGATGGCAAGGAGATCGCCGTGCCGCTCGCAACGCTTCTCTGGCACGAGGCGGGCGGTGAGTGGCGAGACGTTGAAAGCCACGTCAACGCGCCGAAACTGGATTTTTTCGGCTCGATTCTCGATCAATACCTGGGGCGTCGCTTCGTCGCCGAAGAAAGTCTCGGCGCGACATTGTCGGTGGTGCGCGCCAGCGTTCCCGCGCCGCCGCCGCCGCTGCCCGAGCCGGTCGTCATCATGGTGTCCGTCTATCGTGGCGCGCAATATTTGCCGGCGTTCTTTCAATCCCTCCTCACGCATACTCGTTCGCCGCATCATCTCCTGCTCATCGACAACGGCAACACCGATGGCGCCATCAGCGCCTATCTCCGTGCCCTCGCCGCCGCTCATAGTCACGTCATCCTGGTGCGCATTCCGGTCAATAATGGCTATGTCAGCGCCATGTGCGAGGGCATCAAATACGCCCCGCCCGGACATCTGGTGACGCTCAACACTGATATCGTGCTGCCGGATTATTGGCTGGAAAGATTGATGTGGCCGATTTTCGCCGACCCCAGCGTCGCCAGCACCACCCCTTTCACCAATGCCGGCACGGTGTGCAGCTTTCCCAAGATTGGCGAGGATAACCCCCTTTATCTCGGGCTTGGCGTCGATTGGATCGATCGCATGTTCCGCTGCGTTGTGCCCGAGGACGCCAATATCCCGGTCCCCTCTGGCATCGGCTTTTGCATGGGCATGAATCGCCATGCCGTCGAAAAAGCCGGTTGGTTTGACGAGGCCGCGTTCGGGCGAGGCTATGGCGAGGAGAATGATTGGTGTTTGCGCGCCGAGGCGTGCGGCTATCGCAACGTCCATGTCGCTAATCTTTTCGTCTATCACAAACATGGCGGCATCTATCTGACCGAGGAGAAAAAGGCCCTGATGGCGAACAGCCTCGGGGTCATCAACGAGCGCTTCCCCGCCTATCACGACCGGGTCATGGATTTTCTCGCGCTTGACCCGCTCGCCCCGGTGCGCGGCGTGGCCGCGTTTCTGCTCGCCGCCGAGCGCGCCGGCGCCGCAGATGTCATCATCGATCATGACCTCGGCGGCGGCTCCAAAATCACCCGGGAAGATATGTCCGCCCGCCTGCTCGCGGAGGGGATTCCGCACGTGGTCGTCATGCCCGGCGCGGAGGGTGACGAGATCACGCTGCATCTCCGCGCGCCCGGAATTTCGCATCTCTACCCCGGTTCCGTCTGGGACGACCTCGATGCCTTGCTTGCCCGCGTGCGGGGGCGGCGGCTGGTGGTCAACAATCTCGGCCATTGGGAGGAGCCCCTGCGCCTCGCCGCCCGCATCGATACGTTGCTCACCCTGCGCGGGCTCGCGCTCGAAATCATGATCCATGATTTCTTTCTGCTTTGCCCCTCGATCAATTTGCTCGATGAGCGCGATCGCTTCTGCCATTTGCCCAGCCCCTCGGTCTGCGCGGGCTGTCTGCCGCGCAACGCGAATGTCACTCCGCCGGCGGCGCGTGCTTTTTCGATCGAGGCGTGGCGCGGCGCGATGGGGACGCTGTTGGCGCGGGCGGATCGGGTTTTGTGTTTTTCGCGCTCCTCGGCGGACCTGGTGCGCCGGGTGTTCCCGGCGCTCGGGAACATCATCATCAGCCCGCATTTTCTCGCCCATTTCCCGAGCGTAGAGCCGATCGCGCCGGTCTTCACCTGACCTTACGCTTGGGGTTCTCGGTAACCTGAACGTCGCCAAGGGCGCGCGCATCGTTCGCGGCCTCGCCGCGGCGATCCGGCGCGGTGGCTCGCCGACGCGGCTGGTGCTGTTCGGCGCCCTTGCGCCGGAGACCGATCCCGATTTGATGCGGGAGGGGGTGAGCAATATTTCCTCCTATGATCACGCCAATCTTCGCCGCTTGTTGATCGAGGCTGGGGTCAATATGGTTTTTCTGCCCTCGATCTGGCCTGAGACGTTTTCCTTTGTCGCGGAGGAAGTGATGGCGCTCGGCCTGCCGCTCGCCGCTTTTGACATCGGCGCGCCAGCGGAGCGGATCAGGTATTACGAGAAGGGGGTGCTTCTGCCTTTCTGTGAAGACGAATTTTTGCTGCAAATTCTGAAGCAAGCCTTCGCCGCAAAGGCACGTGGATGAAAAGCGATAATTTACTCGGTAGCATGGGAAATTTGAAGATGAAAAAGGTATCTGGTCACAAAAAACACTTTGTTGATCGTGTCGTGCGAGGAAAATTAACCGATATGAGCGAAATTTTTGGAGAAAAATTCGCAGGCATATTTATACCTGCAGACGACGTTGGCGCAGCCAAAATCGGAATCACGAAGCAATTCCTTCAAGATGCCAGCGTATACCATGAGCGCTACAGTGCGACCCCATATTTTCGCTGGCTCCTCGAGGGGGCGGTTAAAGGACGTATGGCGCGCGAACCCGCGATGATATTGGATATTGGCTCGGGCTCGGGCAATTCAGTGTTGCCTGCTCTTGATTTATTTCCTAAAACCAAGATCGTTGCGACGGATCTTAGCGAAGATCTTTTGGCTATTTTGCGCGACCATCTTGCCAAAGATCCTACGCAGGCGGCCCGCGTGTCGCTGGCGTGTCTGGATGCAACCCGCGCTGATTATATCGAAGGATCGGCCGATCTTGTCATCGGCGCCGCAGTTTTGCATCATCTTCTCGATCCGGCGGAATGTGTTCGCCGCGCTATAAAGGCGTTATCTCCGAAAGGGACGGCAATCTTTTTCGAGCCATTCGAAGCGGGCAACGCGGTCTTGCGGCTTGCTTATGAGTGTATCCTGTCGCGCAACGCAGACGGTGCCACAGAACCATTATCCACCCAGGCAATTCATGTCCTGCGAGCGCTTGTTCAAGACTATTCAGTCCGGGCAGGTTCTGACAAATCGGCCCCTATTTTCCGCGACATCGACGATAAATGGCTCTTTACACATGCTTTTTTCAAGGAACTCATTGCTCCTCTTGGCGATTATGATCTGGAAATCGAGCCCATCAATCTCAGTGATGATTGCTTTACCCGTCAGACGCGCACGAACTTTCGCCTAGCGCTGGGCGTGACGGAAGATGTCGCAATCCAGACCTTACCGGAATGGGCGTGGGATATTCTTAAGCGCGCAGATCAGTCCTTTTCGTTCGAATTAAAGAAAGACTTGCCGATTGAGGCACGGATAATAATAAGGCGCAAACCATGAAAAAATTAATCAACCTTTTTTTTGATCGCATTACGGTTCCGCTTCTAAGGCGAAGCAGCCGATTCCGGCCGATTTTGATCCCGAACGGTATCTTGAAATCAATTCTGATGTCGTTGGCACGAATGCAGCCGAGCACTGGCAGAAATATGGTTATAAAGAGGGGCGAGTTTGGAGATGAAGTCTATTATGGAAGTTGTTAGTAGAAATATAGAGCCGAAGTGATTTAGGAAAATGCACGAAAATATCTTTTTTCGGCTGGAAGGGCTTGGAGATAATTGCGAATTCGGGATCGTGCAGCGCTATTTTAGCTGTGATCCGCCAGGTTTGTTTCGTAATGTTGGATTTTACACGATAGATATTATAATTGATGCAATAGAAAATAATCTCCATGGACTTTTTGACGACGGAAATTACGAATTTGTTGTCCAGGACGGATGGCCAGACTGGCGTCTCGACTCTTGCGGGTTCACATTTCATACTGGTTTTCCTGTTTCTATCGAGATTAATTCTGAGGAAGGGAAGCAAAAGGCAGCCCAAGTAATTCAGGCGCATCGCTTGCTTAAGCGTATGTTCTGCGAAGAATTGCGGAAGGGCGAGAAAATTTTTGTCTATCGGCAAAAAGCGGCTCTACCCAACTCATCGCTTCGCCGCCTGCACGCGGCGATCCGTCGGCATGGCCCAGGCTGGCTACTTAATGTCGCCGAAGATCCATCCAAGCCAAATGGATCGGTGGAGATACTTGACGAGGGGCTCATCGTTGCCGCGATATCGAGGCTTTCCAACGAAAATCCGCCCAATATTGATTTCACGGCATGGAAAATCATAGCCCACAGAGCATGGGCCGCCACGCGCGAATTTTCTCATGCGGCCAGAAATGACGGTTTCTCCCCTGCAAATCGCAGAAAAATAATGTCAGGGCCAGTTTTTCTCGAGGATATAGCCAAACTTACGAAAACTCCGGCAGAAATATTTATATCACGATTTGAGAGTTTGGGTGACAATTGCGAGTTCGGATTGGTTCAGCGCCGCTGTGGCGCTGAGCCAATAGATTTGCTTCGATGGTCATTTATCGAATTGCCAGATTTGATCCGCTGTCTCGAAAATGAATTTTCTGGCTTGGAGGATCCCGAAAATCTACATGTGGGATTTTTTGCCCCCGACGCCGAAGATCCGAAAGAATATGCGATATATAATAAGCGCCTTGGCATACAGAAGCACTCCCATATTCTAAACGACCAAATAAGTGCCGATAAGCTTCTGGAGTTAGAAGCTAAAAGACTGACCATTATGCGGAAAAAATTCCTAAAACAAATGAGAGAAAATGATAAGATATATGTTGTTAAATACAACAACACACCGAGTGAGGATAAAATTTTCCGGCTATTTTCGGTGTTGCAAAAATTTGGCCAAAAACGCCTGCTTTGGGCAGTCGCGGGAGATGAGACTCAAAATGAGGGAACGGTTGAACAACTGGCTCCTGGACTATTCAAAGCCTATGTAAACCGCTTTGCGCCTTACGATGACGCGCCGACACTCTCCCTTGAGCCGTGGCTTGCGATCTGCGTGGGTGTGGTGCGTTTATTGGAAACTGCTGCGCCAGAACTCAATCCGCCGGCTATTTCCGTCTATGGTAACACGATAGAAGACGCAATAACGGCTTTGCCTGCGCTCTACGAGGTCGCCGCGCAATCACCTGTGCGCCTTTGGTTCGAAAACGCTCAAATACAACATTTGTGGGCCGGCCCTCCGGTGGAAATGCTGGCCAACTCTCCGAGCCGCGGATCCACATTTAGCATTGAAGAGCCGGCACGTCTTTTTGCAAGGAGTGGCCTGCATATGATGCAGGCATGGTATGGAAATTTCGGCCTTCCAGTGCCAGCTACCATTCCTAAAATCCGCCTTGCGGGAGAGATCAGGGAATTTGCTCTCGGATGGCTGACAAAAAATACGATCGACGTCATTATTAGCCCATTTCCAGATCCAGGCCGAAAAAACGAGGTTGCTGAAATTTGGCCGTACGATAATTGGAACAGGGTGATAGATACACTTCTTGCGGCACGTCTCGAAATCGCAATATGTGGCGCTTTTTCGTCGGATGCTGAGCCACGCTTTCTGGATGAACGATTCTGGGGGGACCGCCCGGTTCGCGTCCTGAATTCCTTTTCGCTCGTGGAATTAGCGGGATATCTTCGCGCCGCTCGCTGCGTTATCACGATCGCAAACGGCATATCCCGTCTTGCGCACCTCGTTGGCGCGCAACACGCTCAAATTATTCCTGCCGGTTCGGACATGCCGTCTGCCGCTTGGGTCGTCAATCATAATCCCAACGCTGCGTGGGTTAACGAACCTTTGATTTCACAATCCGGCCTTCACAACGTGTTGCAGCCAGAACGAGTTTTAGAGCTGATTTTCTCGGTTCTCGCAAGCTTCAATCGAGATGCCTACGTCCAAAGTTTCACTGACCTGCGTGACAAAACAATGTCCGCGACCGAGGCATGGCAACACTGGACACGCTGGGGGGTTCTTGAGGGATGGCGCTCCCTTAACTACACGCCGAGGCTAATCAACCATGGGTCTCTGTGGAAAAATGAATAACTACCAGGGCGCTGCCCTGGACCCGCCGGGGGCAGCGCCCCCGGACCCGCATCCTCTCACGCAAGCCGCGCCATCAAGCGCGCCGGGCGCTGAGCAATCTCAGTGCTCCGCGCCCGGCCCGCCTCATGCGCTAAGCAACCCGGAAACCCGCCCCGGTCGCGCGTTCGATGGCCCGGAGAGCACCGCGTTCGGCGTTGCCGCAGAACGAGATGGCGATGCCGCTTGCACCCGCGCGGGCGGTGCGGCCGATGCGATGGACATAATCCTCGGGCTGCGCCGGCAGGTCGAAATTGATGACGTGCGAGACCGCGGCGACATCGATGCCGCGCGCCGCGATGTCGGTCGCAACCAGCACGCGGGCGCGGCCATCGCGGAAGCGCTCCAGCGCCTTGCCGCGCGCCGCCTGGCTTTTATTGCCGTGGATGGCACTGACCTCGACCCCGTCGGCACCGAGGGTTTCGGCAAGACGGTCGGCGGCGCGCTTGGTGCGAGTGAAAACCAACACCCGCGACAGCGCCGGATCGGCGAGCAGGCGGCTGAGCAACGCCCGCTTGCCGGCGGGATCGACGAAATGCACCTGCTGCTCGATCCGCGCGGCCGAGATCTCGGTGCGCGCGATTTCGACGCGCGCCGGGCGCGCGAGCAGGGTTTCGGCGAGCTTGCCGACCGCAACCGGCATCGTCGCCGAAAACAACGCGGATTGCCGCGCCGCCGGCAAGGCTCCGATGATGCGGCGAATATCGGCGATGAAGCCGAGATCGAGCATGCGATCCGCCTCGTCGAGCACGAGATGGCGAACCTCGTGCAGGCGGAGTTCGTTGGTCGCCATCAGGTCACGCACCCGCCCGGGCGTCCCGACCACGATATCGACCCCGGGGCGCATCCGCTGCACCTGCGCATGCCGGCTCAGGCCGCCGACGATGGTCACCAGACGCCGGCGCGCGACCCCGCCGAAAGCGAGCAGGCTGGCCTCGATCTGCAACGCAAGCTCACGCGTCGGCGCGAGGATCAGGGCGCGGGTGGTGAAGGGGCCGAGCGGCGAGGCTGGCGGGGCCGCGGCGAGGTGGTGGAGGATCGGCAACGCGAAAGCCGCGGTCTTGCCGGTGCCGGTTTCGGCGATGCCGAGCAGGTCACGCCCGGCGAGAAGCGGCGGAATGGCCCCGGCCTGGATCGGCGTCGGGGTTTCGAAACCCGCCCGCGCCAGGGCGCGAAGGAGCGGCTCGGCAAGGCCGAGGCTAGCAAAACTCATGGATGGCACGAAAATTCATCTCCAGCGCCCAAGCGCCGCGCTTGCGGCATGACCTGGCGCTCATGCTGTCCGCCTGCCCGCGCGATACCGGGGCGAACGATTGATAACGGAAATTCCGCGGCTAAAGCGCGCCGATATTAGCGGCGCGCCGATCACGCGATGCGCGGAACGCCCTCTCTATCCTTCGCATCCGCAAAAAATGCAAGGGAATTCGGCCGGCGGCGTGCCGGCGCGCTTGGTCGGATGCCGCGGTCATGGGATAAAGGCTTGCCGCCGGTGGTTTTTTTCCTCATCTTGCGGCGATCAGGCATGACGCAATCTTCTCCCTTCCGCGCTGACCGGCCGGCCATCGCGCGGCTCGAACACCCGGTTTGCACCGTGGTGATCGACGCCGAGGAGGATTTCGACTGGCTCACGCCCGTCGAGGGCACCGGCTTCACCACCGATTGCATGCGCCAGATCGCCGATCTGCACGAAATCCTCGGCGCCTATGGCGCGGTGCCGACCTATCTGCTGACCTACCCGATCCTCGCCGACGAGGACGTCGTCCGGCTCATCCGCCGCCAGCTCGAACGCGAACAATGCGCTGTCGGCGTGCAGTTGCACACCTGGGTGACGCCGCCGCTCGGCGCCGAGGCGAGCCGGCGTTTTTCCTTCTCGGGCAATCTCGATGCCGGCCGGGAGGAGCAAAAATTGCTCGCGCTCAAGGCGAAATTCACCGACTGCTTCGGCTTTCCCCCCACCATCCATCGCGCCGGGCGCTATGGCATCGGCGCGCAAACCGCAAATCTCCTCGAAAAACATGGTTTTTTGATCGACACCAGCCTCGCCCCGCGCACCAGCTTCACGCCCGAGGGCGGGCCAGATCACAGCGGCTATGATTATCGGCCCTTCTGGTTCGGCGAGCAGCGCGACCTTCTGGAATTGCCGCTTTGCCGCAGCGTCGTCGGCTGGGGGGGCGAGCTGGGACGCTGGCTTTATCAGACCCTGTCGGGGCCGCGCATGACGCGGCTGCGTGTGCCCTCGCTCCTCACCCGCTCGCGCTGCGCCGAGCGCATCACCCTCTCGCCCGAAGGCAATGACGCCTCAGCGATGCGGCGATTGGTGCGCCATCTCCGCCGGCGCGGCGAGATGATCTTTCCGCTCAGTTTCCATAGCTCCTCGCTGGCGCCGGGCCGCAACCCTTATGTCCAGACCCGCGCCGATCTGCACTATTTCTATGACCGCCTTTCCGAGGAACTCGATCACTTCGCACGCGTGCTCGGCGGCCGCTTCGCGGCACTGGCCGAAATCCCTGCCCTCCTCGCCCCGCCGCCGGAGCGTCGGGCGTGAGCGGGGGCGCGCGCAAAGACCGCAAAGTGTTGCTGGTGGTCAATAATTTTCCCCCCGTGCGGGGCGGCTCGGCGGTGGTCTACGCCAATCTCGCCCGCCATGGCGGCGGCCGGATCATGGTGCTCGCGCCGCGCATCAGCTACGCCGACGGCCTGCCTTTGATCGGCTGGCGCGAATATGACCGCAAGGCGCCCTTTCCGATCCGCCGCCTGACGCTGCTCCGCACCGTGATCGCACCGCCGCGCGGCCAGTGGTTCGGCAAGCTTCGTTTCCGCGTGAGCGATATGCTGATCCGCCTGCGTCTCGCCGCGACCGTGCTCTGGCTGATCGCGCATGAGGGGATCGGGGCGGTTTGCCTCGGCGAATTACTCGCCAGCGGCTGGCTGGTCGGTCTGCTCCGCTACATCCCCGGCATCACCACCCTGGTCTATGTCCATGGCGAGGAAATCACCACCGATGACCCCTACGATCCCGACTATCGCCGCCGCCGCCGCGGCTTGCTCGGGGTCGATCACGTCATCGTCGTCAGCCGCTTCACCCTCGGTGCGGTGCGCCGGCTCCTCGGCGCCGAAAGCAAGGCGCGCATCAGCCTGATCGAAAACGGCGTCGATACCGCCCGCTTCCGCCCGGCCGCCAAACGCGCCGATCTTTTGCGCCTCTATCGGCTCGCCGGCGCCTTCGTGTTCGTCTCGGTATGCCGGCTTTTGGAAAAAAAAGGCATCGACCAGGCAATTCGCGCTTTCGCCGAAATCGCGCCGGCGCGGCCCGCGATCCGCCTGCTCATCGTCGGCCAGGGGCCCTACCGGGCGCGGCTCGAGGCGATCGCGCGGGAAGCGGGGGTCGCGGACAAGGTGGTTTTCACCGGCCTCGTGCCGGAGGATGATCTGGTCGATCATTATTGCCTCGGCGATGTCTTCGTAATGCCCAACCGCGCGCTTCCCGATGGTGACACCGAGGGTTTCGGCCTGGTTTTTCTCGAAGCCAATAGCTGCGGCCTGCCGGTCATCGCCGGGCGCGACGGCGGCAGCACCGATGCGGTGGCGGATGGCGTGAATGGCATCGTCGTCGATGGCGGCTCGGTCGCGGCGATCGCCGGCGCGATGGCGCGCTTGCACGACGATGCCAATCTCCGCGCAACCCTCCGCCGCCAGGGTCTTGCCACCGCCGCCGCCGCCGGTTGGGAGGAGAAAAGCGCGGCCTTTGTCCGGCTCGCCCTCGACGGCGATGCGCTTCCTGGCGACGAAGCGGTGGCAAAGATGCCGCCGAGCGGGGCTTAGGCGCGGCGATGTCACTTGGCCCCTTCGCCGTTGCCCTCATTGTGCCGCCGCTCAATCTGGTGCCGCTCGGCCTCGCTGGGGTCGCGCTCGCCGCGCTGACGCGCTGGCGGCGGATGGGGCTTGCCATCGCCGGTGTCGCGCTCGCCGGCCTGTTGGGGCTCGCGCTGCCTTTCACTGGCGGTCTGCTGATCGCCTCCCTCGAACGCCATTTGCCCCTCGTTCCCCCCGCCAATGACCCGCCGCGCGCCATCGTCGTGCTCGCCGCCGAGGTCGAGCACGGCACCCGCGATCCCGGGGCGGATGACGTCGCCGACAGCATGGCGGTCGATCTCGGCCCGCTCACGGTCATGCGTTTGCGCGCCGCCGCCACCCTCGCCCGGCGCACCGGGCTGCCGGTGCTGGTCAGCGGCGGCAAGCCGCCGGACGGTTCGATCTCGCTCGCCGCGCTGATGGCGGCAAGCTTGCAAGACGATTTCGGCATCCCGGCGCGCTGGCGCGAAGACCGCTCGGAAGATACTTGGGAAAACGCCGTCGACAGCGCCGCTATCCTCCGCAGCGAAGGGATCGGCTCGGTCTATGTCGTGACCCACGCCTGGCACATGAGGCGAGCGCTGATCGCCTTTCGCCATGCCGGAATTAACGCGACCGCCGCCCCGGTTCTGCTCGATCACGCGCCGACCGGGATCGTGAGCGATTTCGCCCCCCGCATGAGTGGCTGGCGGATGAGCTTTTATGCCCTGCATGAGTGGATCGGCTGCCTTTATTATGCCTGGCGCCGCTGATTGGATGGAGATTTTCGCGACATCGCGCCTCGATGACCTGCCCGAGACGATATTCCCGCCGGCAGCGGCGGATTTTTTCTCCTCGCGCCTCTGGTATGAAACGGTGATCGACGCGGCGCTGCCGGATGGGGTCGCGCCGTGTTTCGTTGCGGCGAAACGCCATGGCGTCGTCCGCGCGGTGTTCCCGCTCCGGCTCGATCCCGCCGGTCCGGCGAGCCTCACCACCCCTTATACCTGCCGCTACGCCCCGCTCTTCGCGGCTGACGCCGATCAGGAGGAGCGCGTGGCGGCGGCGGCTTCGTTCGGGCGATTTTGCCGACGCTATCCGGTGGTGCGGCTCGACGCGTTGGCCAGCGGGACGCCGGATCTCATGGGGCTTGCCGCGGGCGCACGGGCGGCGGGGCTCATCGTCCGGCAATTCCGGCATTTCGGCAATTGGCACGAGGCTCTCGCCGGGCGTGATGTCGCCGCCTACCTCGCTGGCCGGCCGGGCTCGCTGCGCGAGACCATCCGGCGCAAGCTCCGCCGCGCCGAGGCGCGCACCGAGATGTCGATCTTCGCGACAGAAGACGGGCTGGAGGCCGGGATCGCCGCGTTCGAGCAGGTCTATGCGCGGAGTTGGAAGGAGCCGGAGCCGTTTCCGCGCTTCAATGCCGCGTTGATGCGCGCCGCCGTCGCGCGCGGCCTGCTGCGTCTGTTCGTGCTTAAGGACGCCTCCGGCCCGATCGCGGTGCAGTTTTGGATCGTCGCCGGCGGGATCGCGACGGTGCTGAAGCTCGCCCATGACGAAGCCGCCCGCGACCTCTCGCCCGGCACCATTTTGACGGCGCACGCGATCCGCACCCTGATCGCAGGTGACGGGGTAACGGCGCTTGATTTCGGCCGCGGTGACGATCCCTATAAATCGCTCTGGGCGAGCGCGCGCCGCCAGCGGGTCGGGCTTTTGCTGATCAATCCGCGCCGCCCCGCGGGCCTCGTGACCCTTGCGCGTCACATGGCTGGCGAGATGCGCCGGTCGCTGCGCGGCACGCTTTCCTTGCCGGGCCGCCCGCGCCGGCGCGCCCCGCACTCTCGCGACTGAAGGAGCCCCATGCGCATTCTCTACAGCCATCGCATCCAGTCGCGTGACGGCCAAAGCGTGCATGTCGAGGAAATGATCGCCGCCCTGCGCGCCGAAGGCGCCGAGGTTCTGGTGGTCGGGCCGGGATTTTATGAGCAATCCGGCTTCGGCGGCGAAAGCCGGCTCGTCGCCCTCGCGCGCCGTCTGCTGCCAGGCGCGCTCGCCGAGATCGCCGAACTCGCCTACAACATTCCCGCTTATCGCCGCCTTCGCCGTGCCGCGCGCGCCTTTCGCCCCGATCTCATCTACGAGCGCTACAATCTTTTCTATCTCGCCGGCGCCTTTCTCGCGCGACGCGAAGGAATTCCGTTTTTTCTCGAAGTCAACGCGCCGCTCGCCGAGGAGCGGGTGCGATTTGGCGGGCTCCGCCTGGTGCGGCTGGCGCGCTGGGCCGAGCGTTATGTTTGGCGCGCCGCCGATCGCGTTTATGCCGTGACCGGCGTGCTGGCCGGCATGATCGTTGAGGGTGGCGTTGCGAAAGAACGCATCAGCGTGACCCCGAACGGCATCGATCTCGCGGCGTTTCCCGAGCCCGGCAACGGTGCGATCAGGCGCGAGGCGCTGACGCTCGGCTTTACCGGTTTCGTGCGCGCGTGGCATGGCCTCGATGCGGTGATCGCGGCGCTGGCGCAACCGGATGCCGACCCGCGCCTTCGCCTCGTCATCGCCGGTGACGGTCCGGCACGGCCGCATCTCGAACACCAGGCGGCGGCGCTCGGCCTCGCGGCGCGGGTCCGCTTCACCGGGCTCGTCGGCCGGGCGGCGATACCGGCGCTGGTCGCAGAGTTCGATATCGCCTTGCAGCCGCGCGTCGTCGCTTACGCCTCACCGCTCAAGATTTTCGAATACATGGCCGCCGGCCGCGCCATCGTCGCCCCGGATCAGCCCAATATCCGCGAAATCCTCGACCATGAGCGGAACGCGCTGCTCTTTGATCCGAACCAGGAGGGCGCGATGTGGGCGGCGATCATGCGCCTTGCCGGCGATCCCGACCTCCGCGCCCGGCTCGGCGCCGAAGCCCGTGCCGACATCATCCGCCGCGACTATACCTGGGCCGGCAATGCGCGCCGCGTCCTCGCCGAGGCCGGCGCCGTGATTGGCGGGCGATAATCCCCGTTTGGGATCACGATCAGTCTAGAGCGCGATCGGTTTAAGTCGATCACGCTCTACCCCTATTTTGGCGAGCACGTTGGCCGGTTTTGATGGAACAGGATGGTTCAATCAAAACCTACCTTGCTCTATCGCACGCCGCCCGGCCACAACACCACGCGCAAGGTCTGGGCGATGATCAGGAGATCGAACAGAATATTGAAATTTTTTACGTAATAGAGATCGTAGCTGAGCTTCGAGCGGGCATCGTCGATCGAGGCGCCGTAGGGGTAATTGATTTGCGCCCAGCCGGTGAGGCCCGCCTTGACGATGTGGCGCTCATGATAGAGCGGCAATTGCGCGGCGAGCATGCCGACGAAGGCGGGCCGCTCCGGGCGCGGGCCGACCAGGGACATGTCGCCGATCAGAACATTGAAGATCTGCGGCATCTCATCGATGCGGGTGCGGCGCAAAAACGCGCCGACGCGGGTGATGCGGTTATCCTTATCGGCCGCCCAAACCGCGCCCTGGCGTTCGGCATCGACGCGCATGGTGCGCAGCTTGACGATCCGGAAAATCCGCCCGTTGCGGGTCACCCGCTCCTGACCATAGAAAATTGGGCCATTATCGTCGAGCTTGATCGCGATCGCCGCCGCAAGCAGAAACGGGGTGAAGGCGAGCAGCAAAACGAGGCTCACCCCGAGATCGAGGGCGCGTTTGAAGACGCGACTGACGAGGCCGAGCTGAAACCCGTCCGAATAGAGCAGCCAGCCGAGTTCCATCCGCTTGAGATCGATGCGGCGGATCTCCTTCTCGACGACGTCGAGATATTGCTTGACCGGAAATCCGGCGATCTTGCACGCGAGCAGACTCTCGAGATCCATCCCGCGCCGCTCGTCCGGGGCGACGATGATCTGCTCGACACCGAAACGCCGGGCGGCAGCGAGCACACCCTGCCCGCTCGCCGGGACGATCGGCCCGGCAGTGCCGTCGGCAAGGCGGGGATCGATCTCGCCGAACACCGGATCATGGGCGAAAGCGATCTCATAATGAACGCCGCGCCCCTCTTTCCCCAGCATCCAGACCAGATCCCAGGCCCGGCGCCCGGCGCCGATGATCAGCACGCGGCGGCGGAACAGGCCTTGCTCGCGCAAGCCGTAAAACACCACCCGCGCGAACGCGCCGCTGGTCACGCCAGTGCCAAGCGCGGCGCTGAACAACAATGCCTGATTATGCAGCGGCAGCGCTGGCGCGAGGGTGGTGAGCACGGCGATTGGCGCCGCAACCCCCAGGGCGCCGAACCCAACCGCGAGCGGCAGGCGGGCCAGAGCCTTGCGGGTCTCGAGAATCATGTCGCGGCGATAAAGGCCGAGCGCGTAGAGACCGGCGAGCATGGCGGCGGGATAAAGCAGCCATGTCACTGCGATGATCGGGGTCGACATGGGCTGGCGCGCGAGCGCCGCGAGCGCCGCGAACCCGGCCCGCGAGATCACCGCGAGAAAAGCGCAATCGAGGAGAAACAGCGCAAGCCCCGGCGACGGGCCGGAAAACCGCCCGCCCGTGCCGCTGCCGCCGGCATCGCCGCGCCGCGAGGGAAACGGCCCATGTCCCGCGCGGTCATCTTCGGTCGCAACGAACCCGCTCTTGACCCCACCCATACCTGAGCGCTTTCCCTGTGTCGTCCGGCCGCGTGGAATAGCACGAATTCCTTAATAATCCGCTGATGTTTCGGGATCTTGCCGCGATGTTAGCCGGCGGTGCGGCGGGCCTGCTCCCAGAAGGCGCGATAATCATAGGTCGGGTAGAATTCCGTGCTATAGCCGCCCCAGGCGGCGCTTTCGACGACGACATTGACTTCGCGAAGCTTTTCCGGCGGCAGGCTGAGAATGACGACCTGGCCGATGCCCATCATCACATACCAGCCGACGATCTCGACCCCGGCCGGCGGGAATTTTTTGAACCAGCCGGTCTCTTTCAGGTGAGCGTTGATTTCGCCGAGCGTCTTCTTCTCGTCATGGCGCAGGAAAATCGTCAGCATGACCCGCCCGGGAGGCAAATCGCCCGGCGGCGCGGCCGGCGGTGCATCGGCGCGGGCACGATCGGGCTTGATGAAGGCCGCGAACGGCAGGCAAGCGAGCAGGCGGGCGAGGGTGCGGCGCGGCGCGGCAATTGCGGTCGGTTGGGTCATCATCACTCCTCCGTTTGGGACAGCAAAAGCCCGACCGCCGCCGCAGGCGCGTGGGCGGCAGCGGCGCGATCGGCGAAAAGCGGCTGGCATCGGCGCCCGAGCCGGGCGGCGAGGCGGCGCATCAGCGCCTCCCCGACGCCCGCGGTGATCACCGGCGCCGCCGCCGGGAGCGGGCAGCGCGAGAGCACCAGGAGGGCTGCGTCATGGATCCGACGAAGCTGCGCCTCGGCGAGAAACGCGGCGAGATCGCGCCACGCCAGCGGGCTTGCGGTGCCGGCATCGCGCCCGAGCATGCGGGCGAGCCGGGCGATCGACGCGGCCACGGTCTTTTCCCGCCCATCGGCCGCCGGCAACTGATCATTGGCCTCGTCGAGTTCGCCGAGAATCCGGTAAAGATCGGCACTGGTCGCGAAATGCTCGGCGGCGAGCGGGGTCCAGACGCCATCGAACGGCACAAGCTCGGCCAGCGCCATGACGAAGCTCCGCGTAAGCCCGGTATAGACCAGTTCGCCCGTGGCGAGCCGCTCGCCATCGGTCGCACCATGCGCGGCAACACCGCCGGCGAGGATCGGAATGAGGTCGGTGGTCGTCGAGCCGCAATCGGCAAACAGCGCGGCCGGGTGGGCGCGGGCGGCGAGCGACGCCGAGGCGTGCCAGTTCGCGGACGCAATGGCGCCCTCATGCCCCGCGGCAGCGGCGACGAAACCCGCCCGCCCGGCGTAGAACATGACCGGCGCGGGGGCGAGGGCGGCGGTGATCAGGGCTGCAATCTCGCGCACCCCGGCGCCGCGATCGGGGAAAATATCGGCGAGTTCGCCGGTCATGGTGACCGCATGGCGTTCGGCGGGGCCGAGTTCGCGCCGCATCTCGGCGATCGCCGTCTCCAGCCGCGCGAGGCCAAGCCAGAGCGGCGCCGGCGCCTGCCGCGCGGCAACGACCTCGCCACCCCCACCCTCGCCGCTCTCGATCCGCGCCGCCTTGAGATGCGCGCCGCCGATATCCCAGCCGATCACCGCCACCATGCCGCCCCCTCCGTTGCGAGAGGATGCACTGCGCGCCGGTCTTGTGCCAAGCTCACGCCAAGAGATCAGCGAGGAAACGCATGCCACAGGACGATGACGAAGACGGCGGCGGGATTCCGGCGCGGCTCGACCGGCTGCCTTGGACGCCGCGGCATTGGGTTCTGGTCGGCGCGCTCGGCGCCGGCTGGGTGCTCGATGGCTTGCAGGTGACCATCACCGGGGCGATCGCGCCGGCGTTGCAATATACCCAGACCCTGGCGCTGACGCCCCAGGAGATCGGGCTCTCCGCCTCCGCCTATGTCGCCGGCGCGGTGCTCGGGGCACTTGTGTTCGGGATGCTCGCAGACCGCTTCGGTCGGCGGCGGATTTTTTACCTGACGCTCGGTCTCTCGCTCCTCGGGATGGCGGCGAGCGGGCTTGCGATCGGTTTCAAAAGCTTCGCCATCGCCCGCGCGGTGACCGGCGGCGGCATCGGCGGCGAATACGCGGCGATCAACTCGGCGGTCGATGAATGGGTGCCGGCGCGGCTGCGCGGGCGGATCAATCTCGCGGTCAATGGCAGTTATTGGCTGGGGGCGGCGTTGGGGGCGGCGCTCAGTATCGTGCTTCTCGATACGCGCTGGTTTCCGATCACGATCGGCTGGCGGATCGGTTGCGCAAGCGGCGGCGTGCTCGGGCTCGGGGTGCTGCTGGTGCGGCGCTCGGTGCCGGAGAGCCCGCGCTGGCTCGCGCGAAACGGGCAGGCGGCGAAGGCGGCGGCGCTGGTGCGCGAGATGGAAGCCGCCGCCGAGCGCTGGACCGGGCGCCCGCTGCCGCCGCCATCGCGCAGCGCCGCTCCCATCGCGGCATCGCGCGAGGGGCGGGGGCGCGTTGCGCTTCTGCTCGGGCGCTATCGCCGGCGGAGCGCGCTCGCCCTCACTTTGATGACGGCGCAGGCGTTTTTGTTCAACGCGGTGTTTTTCACTTATGGGCTGGTACTGGCGCGATTTTACAGCGTCGCCGACCGCATGACCGGCCATTATCTCCTGGCGTTTTGCGTGAGCAACTTGCTCGGCCCGCTCATCCTCGGCCGGTTTTTCGACAGTTTCGGGCGGCGGCGGATGCTGGTGGTGAGTTTCGGCGCCGCCGGCGGGCTTTTGCTCGTGGTGACGCTGCTGTTTTTCTTCGGCCTGCTCTCCGCCTGGACGCAGACGCTGGGCTGGATGGTGGTCTTCTTTTTTGCCTCCGCCGCCGCTTCCGCCGCCTATCTCACGACCAGCGAGATTTTTCCGCTGGCGATGCGCGGCTTTGCGCTGGCGCTGTTTTTCGCGCTCGGCACCCTGATCGGCGGGGTCGCCGGCCCTGCGCTCTATGGCCGGCTGATCGCGCGCGGGAGCCGGTTCGCGCTCGCCGAGGGGTATGGGCTGGCGGCGGTGCTGATGGGGCTCGCGGCGCTGGCGGCGGCGCGGCTGGGGGTGGACGCGGAGAGAAAATCGCTCGAAAGCGTCTCGGAATAGCGGGCAGGAGGCGGCGATGGAGGTGATCCCGGTGATCGATCTCAAGGGCGGCGAGGTGGTCCATGCGCGGCGCGGCGAGCGCGCCGCTTACCGCCCGATCGAGACGCCGCTCGCCGTGGGTTCGGCGCCGGCGGCGGTGCTTTCGGGCCTGCTCGGGCTTTTCCCGTTCCGAAAAGTCTATGTCGCCGATCTCGATGCGATCGCCGGCGGCAGCGGGCATGAGGCGGTGCTCGCGGATCTGGCGGCGCGGTTCCCGTCGGTCGAATTCTGGGTCGATAATGGCGCGGCGACAGTGGCGGCGGCGCGCGGCTGGCTGGCCCGCCATCCGGGTGTTTTGGTGCTCGGGAGCGAGTCACAGGCCGACCTCTCCGTGCTTACGGCGCTGGCGCGCGAGCCGCGGGTGGTGCTGTCGCTCGATTTTCGGGGCGAGGATTTTTGGGGCCCGCCCTCCCTTCTCGCGGAGGTTTCGCACTGGCCGGCGCGGGTGATCGCGATGACGCTGGCGCGCGTCGGCGGGGGCGCGGGGCCGGATTTCGCGCGGCTTGCGGAGATCACGGCGCGGGCCGAGGGGCGGGCGGTTTATGCCGCCGGCGGGGTGCGTGATGCCGCCGATCTCGCGCATCTGGCGGCGGCGGGGATTGCCGGGGTTTTGGTTGCAAGCGCGCTCCATGCCGGCGCGCTCGATGGCGCGGCGCTGGCGCGGCTTGCGTGACGGGATGCGGGTCCGGTGCGTTGCTTGATGCGGCGGCGCAGCACAGGTCAGCGCCCCCAACTGAGCCCCCAACCCGCGCCCCCGCCGGCGCCATCGTCACGGCCGGTAAGGCGTCGTGGAATTCTACTACTCCGGCGCAAGCCCGGCAAAACGCGCGGCGCAGGTGAGGAATTTGGCGCCGCCATCCCCCGCCGGGGGCAGCGCCAGCGCCGGCAGGCCGCGCACATGGCCGCTCGCGATCAGCGTGCCACCGGCGAGCAGGGTTCGCGCCTCGGCCAGCGTCGTTTCGTTCAGCGGCAATTCGGTGTCGACGACGCGCGGCGCCTCGAGGGCGGCTGGGATCGTCCAGCCACCGCCGTCGGTTGCGGCGAAATGCAGCGTCGCCGCCAGGCCCGGCGGGCGCGGCGCCAGCGGGTGCGCGGTGTTCGAGAAGGTGAAGCTCATGCCGCCGCCGCGCTCGGCGACCAGGGTGAGGGCGGCGGGATCATCCTCCTCCTCCGGAAAGGCGGCGCGCGCGGTGCAGCGCTCGGGTGTCGCGTCGAACCGCCACGCGATAGCGCTCGCGCGCGGCGCGGCCGGCGGTGGCGCTTGGGTCGCGCAGGCGGCGAGGAGTGCAAGCAGCGGCAGGGCGGCCAATCGCCGCCCGAGACGGGTTTTTTTCGGCAAAGTTTTTTGGCTCTTTTTTTCACAAAAGACCATTCTTTCTTCCCTCATCCGACCGCGGCAAGCAGGCTGAGCACGCAGCAGGCCGCGACCGCCGCGACCGCCCCATAAATATCTCCCGTATAACCGCCGAGCCGCCGCGCCGCGAGCCCGGCGACGACGAAGAGCGCCAACCCCGCGATGAGCGCAACGCCAAGCGCCCGCCCCGGCCCGAGCAGCGTGAGCGCGAGCGCGCCGGCGAGCCCGACCCCGACAAGGCTCGCCCCCGCCGGCAGCCGGCCGAGCCCAGCGCCGAGCCCGTCCCGCCGCGCCGGGGCGAGCAGGAAGGGAACCCCGATCATCGCCGCGCGCGCGCTCGCGCCGGCCACCATCATCGCGGCCAGAACCGCGCCCGCCCCCCCCATCGCCGCAATCGCCGCGATCGCGCTCGCGCGAATACCGAGCGCCAAGATCAACGCCAGCGCGCCGAAGACACCGATCCGCGAATCACGCAGGATTTCGAGCCGGCGCGCGGGGCTCGCTTCGGCCCCGAGCGCATCGGCGCTATCGGCGAGCCCATCTTCGTGCAGGCCGCCGGCAACCCCGATCTCCGCCGCCAGCGCCCAGAACGCGGCGAGCCATGGCGGCAGATGCAGGGCGGCGGCGAGCACGTATGCGAGACCCCCGATCGCCCCGAGCAGCGCGCCGACCGGCGGAAACGCCCAGGCGATGCGCGGCGTCACCGCCCCGCCGCCGGCCGGAAGCCGCGAGAGCATGGCGAGCGCCGTTCGGAAATCGCCGATCAGGTCAGATTTTGTCGGCAACGCCCGCCTCGGCGAAGGTCGCCATGCCGGCATGGCAGGCGCAAGCGGCGCGGAGCAGCGGCACCGCGAGCGCCGCGCCCGATCCCTCGCCGAGCCGCATGCCGAAATCGAGCAGCGGCCGTTGCCCCAAAGCCTCGACCAGCAGCCGATGCCCGGCCTCGGCGGAGGCGTGGGCAACCAACGCGTGATCGAGGGCGCGCGGATTGAGGCGGGCGAGTGGCGCCGCGGCGGCGGTGACGACGAAGCCGTCGAGCAGCACCGGCACGCCATGCGCCCGCGCCGCCAGCACCGCGCCGAGAATGGCCGCGAGTTCGCGCCCGCCCAGCGTGCGCGCCACCGCCAGCGGATCGCCGAGATCGCCGGCATGGCGGGCGAGTGCTGCGTCGATCGCGGCGCGCTTTCGCGCCAGCCCCGCTTCATCGACACCGGCGCCACGCCCGGCCCAGCGCGCGCCGCCACCGCCGAGCAGAGCGGCGGCGATCGCGGCGGCGGCGGTGGTATTGCCGATCCCCATCTCGCCAAGACAGATCAAATCGGCGTCCGGGGCGACCGCCGCCATCCCGGCGCCGACGGCGGCAAGAAATTCCGCCTCGTCCATCGCCGGCGCGTGGACGAAGTTCGCCGTCGGCGTCTCGAGAGAGAGGGGAAAGACGCGAAGTTCGGCGCCGGCGACCTCGGCCAACTGATTGATCGCGGCGCCCTTGGCTGCAAAATTCGCCACCATCTGCGCCGTCACCGCGGCGGGATAGGCCGCGACCCCTTCGGCGACGACGCCGTGATTGCCGGCGAAAATGAGAATGTCAACGCGCTCGAGGCGTGGCATGGCGCGCCCCTGCCAGCGCGCGAGCCAGCACGCGATCTCCTCCAGCCGCCCGAGACTGCCCGGCGGCTTGGTCAAAATCTCCTGGCGCGCCCGCGCCTCGGTCTCGGCGGCGTCATTGCCGGGGCGGAGATCGTGGATGCGGGCGCGAAGCGCCGCGATACTGTTGTGTGCGGTCATGAGGTCTCCTCTTGCGCGATGACGTGAAAAAATCCGCCGCTGACCCGCCCGCGCCGGCCGCCGGCCGGGCCGAGACTCTCGCCCGCCGCGTCGGACAGGGTCGCGAGCGGCGGATCGATGCCCGAGTCGATGGCGCTCGCATAGTGGAATTCGTGCCCACGAAGCACCGCCCCGCGCGGCCCGAGCACGGAGGTGCCCCCGAGCACGGCGCGGCGATAGCCGAGCACCAGACGCCGGCCGGCGAAACTCGTGCCATGTCCGAGCAGGCCGAGCATCGGATGGCGCACCCCGTCCTGGTCTTCGAGATATTGCCCGAGCACCATATAGCCGCCACATTCGCCATGGATCGGGCGGGTCTCGGCGAAACGCGCCATGCTGGCGCGAAACCGGGCGGCTGCGGCAAGGGTTGCGGTATGGAGTTCGGGATAGCCGCCGGGAAGCCAGCAGACATCGGCGGCAGGCGGCGGCGGCTCGTCCTTGAGGGGGGAAAAGGGCAGGATTTCCGCCCCCTGCGCCCGCCAGCCGGCAAGAAGATGGGGATAGACGAAGCTGAACGCGCGATCCTGGGCCAACGCGATGCGCTGGCCAGGCGGCGGCAGGGCTGGCCGGAGAGGCAGAGAAAGCGCGGGCAGCGGGCGCGCTGCGGCCAGGATGGCGTCGCCATCGAGTGCCCGCTCGGCGATATCGGCGAGCGCGGCGATGCGGCCCTCGAGATCGGGATGTTCGCCGGCTTGCACCAGGCCGAGATGGCGAGCCGGCAGCGAAACTTCCTTATCGCGCGGAAAAGCACCAAAAACCGGGATCCCGACCGCCGCCATGGCGGGGAGAATGAGATCGCGATGGCGGGCACTCGCGACCCGGTTCAAAATCACCCCGGCAAGCGTGACGTCCGCGGCAAAGCGGGCAAAACCAGCGGCGACCGCGGCGGCGGACTGCGCCTGGCCAGTCACATCCTGGACCAGGATCACCGGAAGACCGAACCGCGCCGCAAGCGCCGCGCCCGCGCCGGCGCCGCCGCTGGCGCCGTCAAACAACCCCATCGCCGCCTCGATCACCAGGAGATCAGCTCCCTCGCCGGCCGCGGCGAGGAGGCCCGCGAGCAGCGCCGGCGCCATCGCCCAGCTATCGAGATTGAACGCGGGCTGGCCGGTCACAGCGGCATGAAAAGCGGGATCGATGTAATCCGGCCCCGCTTTCGCGGCCCGCACCCGCACCCCGCGCCGCGCCAGCGCCGCCAGAACCGCCAGCGTCAGCGTCGTCTTGCCAGCGCCCGAGGATGGCGCGGCGATGATCAGCCCGCGTGCGCTCATGGCAGTGAAGACAAAAGAAAGGATCTTCTTTTTCTGAAGAAAAAGAAGCAAAAAGACTTTTGTCCGTTATTTTTGCGGGGACGCGCGTCGACCGCTCTGCCAACGAACAAAAGTTTTTTGGTTCTTTTTTTCAAAAAAGAACGATTTCTTCTGATAAAAACCCCTATCTCTGGCACCCAGGCGCAGTGCGCGATATAGCGAGTGGCGTGAACGATGCCCGCCCGCTCCGCCGGGGCTGGACCACCGGCGCTTGCGCCACCGCCGCGGCCAAGGCGGCCTATGCGGCGTTGCTCGCCGGTGCCTTCCCCGACCCCGTCACCATCACCCTGCCCGGCGGCGGCGAAGCGGCCTTCGCCCTCGCCGAAACCGCGCACGGCGCCGATTTCGCGACCGCCGGCGTGGTCAAGGACGCTGGCGACGACCCCGATATCACCCATGGCGCGCTGATCCGGGTCCGCGTTTCGCCCGCGCCAGCCGGCGCCGGCGTTGTCTTTCGCGCCGGCCCCGGGGTTGGCACGGTCACCCGCCCGGGCCTGCCGATCCCGCCTGGCGAGCCGGCGATCAACCCGGTGCCGCGCCAGATGATCCGCGCCGCGATCGGCGAAATCGCCACAAGCCACGGCGCGGCCGGCGATGTCGTCGTCGAGATCGCCATCGAAAACGGCGAGAAGCTCGCCGAAAAGACGCTGAACCCGCGGCTTGGCATCCAGGGCGGGCTTTCGGTGCTCGGCACCACCGGGATCGTCATCCCCTATTCCTGCGCCGCCTGGATCGCCAGCATCCAGCGCGGCATCGACGTCGCCCGCGCCGCCGGGCTCACCCATATCGCCGGCGCCACCGGGCGAACCTCGGAAGCGGCGGTGCGGCGGCTGCACGGCCTCCCCGAGACGGCCCTGATCGACATGGGCGATTTCGTTGGCGGGATGCTGAAATATCTCCGCCAGCACCCGGTGCCGCGGCTCTCGATCGCCGGCGGCATTGCGAAGCTCACCAAGCTCGGCCAAGGAAGGCTCGATCTCCACGCCAAGCGCGGCTTGGTCGATTTCGCCGCGCTGGCGACCCTCGCCGAACGTGCCGGCGCGCCAGCGCCGCTTGCCGATGCCATCGCGCGCGCCGAAACCGCGCTCCATGCCGAAACGCTCGCGCGCGATGCCGGCTTCGCGCTCGCCGATGCCATCGCCGGCGCCGCCTGGACGGTTGCGGCCGATGTGCTGGCAGGCAGCGGCATCGCGCTCGAAATTCTGGTTTTCGATCGCGGCGGCGATCTCCGCGGCCGCGCGCCCTTTGCCCCGGTTCATGGCGCCCCGCGGAACCGGCGCACGTAAGCGGCGTCATAGAGCGCGCTTTCGGCGAAATCCTCTTCCGCCAGCGCCGGCCCGACCAGGATCAGGGCGCTCCGCCCAATCGGGTCGGCGGCCAGGCGCGCCTCGATATCGCCGAGCCGGCCCCAGACGATGCGCTGATCCGGCCAACTCGCCCGGGCAACGACCGCAACCGGACAATCCGCGCCGAAAACCGGCATAAGCTCGCCAACCACCCGCGCCAGCGCCTGGATCGCGAGATGGATGGCAAGCGTCGCCCCGGTCGCGGCAAAGGCGCTCAGGCGTTCGCGCGCCGGCATTTTCGAGGCGCGGCCGGAAATCCGCGTCAGCACCACGCTCTGCGCGCGCTCGGGCAGTGTCAATTCGCGCCCGATCGCGGCGGCGGCGGCGGCGAAGGCGGGAACCCCCGGGGTCAGCGTATAGGGAATACCGTGGCGGCCAAGACGCCTGATCTGCTCGGCGACCGCGCTATAGACCGCGAGATCGCCCGAGTGCAGCCGCGCGACATCCTCACCATGCGCGTGGGCCGCAAGAAACTCGCGCTCGATGGCATCGAGCGACAGCGGCGCGGTATCGACGAGGCGCGCCCCCGGCGGGCAGAACGCCAGAATCTCAGGGGCAACCAGCGAGCCGGCGTAAAGACAGACCCGGCAACGGCCGAGCAGATCGCGGCCGCGGAGGGTGATGAGATCGGCCGCCCCAGGCCCCGCGCCGATGAAATGCACCGTCATCGCGGGACGCCTTCGGCAAGCGCGCAGGTGACGCCTTCGCCGGTGATGCGGGGGAGGATGAGCCGCGCCCCCGGGGCGAGCGCCGCTAACGCCGCCGCCTCGGCGATGGCGGCGAACCCGGTTGCCCGCCGCGCCGCGTCCGACTGAGTTTGCGTCTCCTCCTGCGCGCCCGCGAGGGCATTCTCCCCGATCAGGCAAAGCGGCAGGCCGAGTGCGGTGGCAGCGGCGGCGAAGGCGGCTTCCTCGCGCTTGAAATCGGGGATGGCAAGCCGGGTCGGGCGCGCGCCGGAAGCGGCCTCGGCATCGCGCAAGATCGCCAGAACCGCCGCGAGCGCGACCCCGCGCCGGCAGCCGAGGCCAGCCACCACCACCGCGTCCGTCACGGTTTTTCCACCGCCCATTGCGTCACCGTCATCGCCGGGCGAAACCCGTGCAACGTCCCGAGCGCCTCGAGCCGCTCGATCCCGACCCGCGTCATCCGCCCGCCAAACGCCGCACGTGCCGCGATCAGCACCATTTCGGTTTCGATCGCAACGGCATGCGCAACCAGCCGCCCGCCCGGCGCAAGAGCCGCCCAAACGGCCTCGATCACCCCTTCGGCGCGCGCGCCGCCGCCGATGAAAACGGCATCGGGCCGGGAAAGCCCCGCCAGTGCCGCCGGCGCGGACGCTGCGACCACCTCGAGCCGCGGGACACCAAGATTTTCGGCATTGAGGCGAATGCGCGCCGCCCGCGTCGGGTCGGCCTCGATCGCGATCGCCCGGTTGGCGGGGTCGGCGAGCAGCCATTCGATCGCGACGGACCCAGCGCCGGCGCCGATATCCCAGAGTAATTCGCCCTGTCGTGGCGCCAACGCCGAAAGCGCCAGCGCGCGCGCCTCGCGTTTGCTGATCTGCCCGTCATGCGCGAAGAAATCATCGGCGAGCCCGGCGGCGCGCGGAATGACCGCGGCACCCGGCGTTGCCACGAGTTCGAGGGCGACGAGGTTGAGCGGGCCGATATCGTCGAGCGCGAAATCCGCGGCAAGGGTGTCGCGCCGGCGCTCACCCGGCCCGCCGAGCGCTTCGAGGACATGGATCCGGCTCGGCCCAAAACCGCGCGCGCGAAGCAGGGCGGCGACGGCGCCGGGCGTCGTCCCATCGGCCGAGAGCGCGAGAACGCGACGATGGGGCTGCATATGCGGGATGAGGGCGGCGAGCGGCCGGCCGCAGAGCGAGAGCGTTGTTACATGCTGAAGCGGCCAGCCGAGCCGGGCAGAGGCGAGCGAGAACGCGGACGGCGCCGGCAAAATCGCCATTTCCGCCATGGGCACGTGCTCGGCGAGCAGGCTGCCGAGGCTGAACCATAGCGGGTCGCCCGAGACCAGCACCACGACCGGGACACCACGGCGGGCGAGAATCGCCGGGATCGCGGTTTTCAAACGCGCCGGCCAGGCGATCGCCTCGCCGGTGATCAGCGAGGCGGCGAGGGCGAGATGGCGGGCGCCGCCGAACACCACCCGCGCCGCCGCAAGCCGTGCACGGGCCAGCGCTGAAAGCCCCTCGACACCATCCTCGCCAATGCCGAGAATCCCGAGCCATGGTTGATCCATTGTCACCGCACGTCGCCCCGGAAACGCCGCCACCCGACGCCATGAGCATACTCATTCTCGGCGGCACCGGGGAGGCTATGGCACTCGCCCGGGCGCTCGCGCCGGATTCGCGTTTCGCGCCCCTGCTCTCGCTCGCCGGCCGGACGAAAAACCCAGCGCCGCCGCCGATCCCCTGGCGCTGCGGCGGGTTCGGTGGCGCTGCCGGTCTCGCCGCCTTTCTCGCAACGCACCAATTCGCCGCCATGATCGATGCAACGCACCCGTTTGCGTTGCAGATTTCGGCCAACGCGCGCAAGGCGGCGGCCATCGCGGGGGTGCCGCTCCTTACCCTCACCCGCCCGCCTTGGATCGCCAAACCCGGTGAGCGCTGGACCATCGTCCGCGACCTCGCCGCCGCGGCACAGGCGCTTGGGCCAAAGCGGCGGCGTGTTTTTCTCACCATCGGCCGCCAGGATCTCCTGCCCTTCCGCGCCGCCCCCTGGCATCATTACCTGATCCGCAGCGTCGATCCGCCCGATCCCGCCTTCCTCCCGCCCGATTGTGACATCATCAGTGCGCGCGGGCCATTTTCGGAAGATGACGAGCGCGCCCTGCTCGCCTCGCGGGCGATCGAGATTCTGGTGAGCAAGAATTCCGGCGGCGCGATGCGCGCAAAGCTCGATGCGGCGCAGGCGCTCGCGATCCCGGTGGTGATGATCGCGCGCCCGCCGCCGCCAGCGAGCGGTCCCGTCGTCACCGATCGCGACGGCGCGCTGGCCTGGCTCGGGCGGCTTCATGACGCAAAACGCGGCGTGTAAAACCACGGGCGTGCGCCGGGACGCGCGATCAACCGGCTCGCCCGCGCGCCGATGATGACCAATGTTGCCATGTCGGCACGCGCGGGATCGGCGCTCGCGAGCGAAAACAGCGTGATCCGCTCATCGGCGCGCCCGATCGCGCGCGCGAAGGCGACCGGTGTTTCGGGCGGGATCGTCTCGCGCAAAATCGCGAACGCCGCGCCGAGCTGCCAGGGCCGTGCGCGCGAGATTGGGTTATAGAGCGCGATGACGAAATCCGCGTCCGCCGCCGCCCGCAAGCGCTTTTCGATCAAGGCCCAGGGCTTGAGGTTGTCCGAGAGCGAGAGCGCGCAGAAATCATGCCCGAGCGGCGCGCCGAGCCGGGCACTCGCGGCCAGCATCGCGGTGATCCCGGGGATGACAGCGACATCGAGCGCCCGCCACGCGGGATCACCTGCTTCCATCGCCTCGAACACCGTCGCCGCCATGCCGAAAACGCCGGCATCACCGCCTGAGACCAGGGCGACCGGTTTGCCCGCCGCGGCCAGCGCCAGCGCCTGCTCGGCGCGCGCGCGTTCGACGCGGTTATCGGACGGATGCCGACATTGACCCGGGATTTCGGCAAGGCGCGCGAGATAGGGGGCATAGCCGAGAACATCGCTCGCTTGCGCCAGCGCGTCTTTCGCCTCCGCCGTCATCATCGCGTCACCCGCCGGCCCGATCCCGATGACGAAAACCCGCCCGCTCATCGTCGGCCGCCGCGTATGGCGATGATGAGCAGCGAGAAATAGGGTGCGGGTAAGGCCGGATCGCGCGCCGCAAGCTGCATCACGCACTCCCCCGCCATCGTGCCGCGCTCGATATAGACGGCGTCATCGAGCCGGCCGGCATCCTCCAAAGCTTTGCGAACCTTGCTGAGATTGCGCCCGAGTTTCAGAATAACGGCGGCCTCGACGGTGGCAAGTTTGGCGGCCAGCGTCGCCGCATCGAGGGTTGCCGGCAACACCACAAGGGATTCGCTGCCGCGCAGCAAAGGCAGCCGCGCCCGCGCCCAGCAGCCGCTCATGCCGGAGACGCCAGGGATGATTTCGGTCGCGAACTCGGCATCGAGACGTTCGAGAAGATGAAGGCCAGAGCCATAGAAAATCGGATCGCCCTCGCAGAGCAGGGCAATGTCGTGCCCGGCGCCAAGCAGCCCCGCGAGCCGCGCCGCGGCATCCCTGTAAAACGCCGCGATCTCGCGCCGATAGCGTGGATCGTCGCTCGGAATTTCGGTGGTGAGCGGGTATTCGAGGCGGATTTCCTCGCAATCGCGCCGGATATGGTTGGCTGCGATGGCGCGGGCATGGCCGCGCTCGCCGCGTTTGGCGAAATAGGCGACGACGCCGGCGGCCTCGCAGAGCCGCGCCGCCTTCAGCGTCATCAATTCCGGATCGCCGGGGCCGACGCCGATCACCCGCAGGATGCCCGCCCTCATGACATCATTTGTCATCGGCGCGCGAGCCCCGCAAGCGCATTCACCGCCGCCGCCGCCATCGCGCTGCCGCCGCGCCGCCCGGGCAGGACGAGGAACGGCACCCGGCGATCGGCGGCGAGGGCTGCTTTCGACTCTGCGGCGCCGACAAAGCCGACCGGCATCCCGATCACCGCCGCCGGCCGCGGCGCGCCGGCATCGAGCATTTCGAGAAGGCGAAACAGCGCCGTCGGCGCATTGCCGATGACGACGAGAGCACCGGCCAGACGCTCTCCCCAAAGATCGAGCGCCGCCGCGGATCGTGTGGTTGCAAGCCGCGCCGCGAGCGCCGCGATGCCGGGCTCTGCGAGGGTGCAGATCACCGGATTGGCGGCCGCAAGGCGCGCGCGCGTCACCCCTTCCGCGACCATGTTGGCGTCGCAGAAAATCGGCTTGCCGGCGGCAAGTGAGGCGATCGCGGCATCACAAAAATCGGGGTGAAACAGCAGATCATCGGCGATCTCGACCATGCCGCAGGCGTGGATCATGCGCACTGCGATCGTTGCTTCCGCTTGCGAAAACCGCGCGAGATCGGCTTCGGCGCGAATGATCGCAAACGAGCGCTCATAGATGGCAGCGCCGTCGCGGAGATAGTCTCGCTCGCTCATGGTTCGAGAATGCCAGAAAGGATTTCGCCGACATCGTTGCGCCGCGAGCGCCAGAGATCACGCGCGCGCATCGCGGCAAAGCGCGCGGCGAGCGCCCGGCGCGCCTCCCCATTGGCTGCGGCGAGAAACGCATCGACGTCGGGGTTGCCAAGGGTTGCCGCAAACAAGAGATCGAACTGGCGATCGAAACGCGATGGCAAAGTCATGGCAAAGAGCGAAAGCGGCGAGATCGCGCGCGCGATTTCGGCGGCCCCGCGATAGCCGTGGCGCATTTGTCCGGCGATCCAGCGCGGGTTGGCGGCGCGCGCGCGCGTCACCTGCGCGATCTCCTCGGCCAAGGTCGCAACACGCAAGCCGCCGGCCGCGGGGCGCGCGTAATGGAGCGCGGGGCTCGCGCCAAGCAGCGCCGCCGCCGCGGCAAAGCCGCCGGCGTGGGCGGCGATTTCGTCATCGGCGAGGACATCATGTTCATTATGATCGGCGATATGGAAATAGGCGTCGGCGCCGGCAATCCGGGCCGCCAATCCCGCTTGATCGGCAAGCCCGTCCTGCCCCGTGCCATAGGCGAACGCCGATTGCGCGAGATAGGTGCGGCCGAACTCCGCCGATCCCGTCTCGGGATCACCCAAATCGCCGAGCGCGAGGCCATAGACGCCAGGCGCCGGGCCATAGATCCGGCGCACCGCCTCGCCTTGCCGCGCGCGCGCAGCCAGCGGGTTCCATGCCGCGTCTTCGTCGCGCGCCGCGATCATCGTGACGGCATCATCGAACAACGCGATTTGGGTGGCAAAGGCATCGCGGAACAGGCCGGAAATGCGCAGTGTCACATCGATGCGCGGCCGGTCGAGTTCGGCGAGCGCGAGCACCGCGATACCATTGACGCGGTGCGAGCCCGCGTCCCAAAGCGGCCGCGCCCCGAGCAGCACCAGGGCGAGCGCGAAGGCCTCGCCGCCGGTCCGCATCGTCGCACTTCCCCAGAGATCGATCACCAGCCGCTTGGGCCAGGCGCCATGCCGGCGCAGATGGTCCTCGAGCAAAGAGGCGGCATGTTTCTCGGCGAGCGCGACGGCGGCGCGCGTGGGGATGGCGCGCGGATCGAGGCTGATGATATTGCGCCCGGTCGGCAACACATCGACCCGCCCGCGCGAGGGGGCTCCCGCCGGGCCGGGCGGAATGAAGCGGCCATCGAGGGCGGCGAGAAAGTTCCGCGCTTCATTCGGCGCCGAGGCATCGAGGCGGGCAGCGATCTCCGCTTCGCCGACCGTCGGCGCCGCCTCGCGCAGCGCCGCCAACAAGGCGCCCCGTTGCGCCGGCGCGCGCGCAAACACATGCAACCCATCGCCGATCAAGCGATCCTTGACATCGCAGAGATAGGCATCGAGTTTGGCAAGCAGTTCGTCCTCGCGCGCGCTATCCTCGCACCCGGCTTCGGCGGCAAGGCCCGATGAGCGCGCGCGCGCGAGAATCTCGCGGCGAAGATGGCGCGCGCGCTCTCGATCGAGCCCTGACGCCGCCGCATAATCATCGATCAGGCGTTCGAGCGCGGCGGCTTCACCATGCAAGCCGGCGCGCATCAAGGGCGGCGTCAGATGGCCGAGCGTGAGTGCGCCGAGCCGCCGCTTCGCCGCCGCCGCCTCGCCGGGATTGTTGACGATGAAAGGATAAATCACCGGAAGGCCGCGCACGAACAGTGCTGGAAAACACGCCTCATGCAGCGCCACCGCCTTGCCCGGCAGCCATTCCAGCATGCCGTGCGCGCCGAGCGGAACAAGCGCATGGATGCGCTCGCGATGGCGGAGCCAGAGATGAAACGCGACATAGCCATGGCGCGGCGGCAGATCGGGATCGTGATAGGTTTCCTTGCGCCTTCCGGCCTCACCCCGATCGGGCTCGATCACGGCAAGGATATTGCCGAGACGAAGATGGCGCAGCGTGAAATGCCCGCCAACGCAAGCGGGATCCGCCTCCGGCGCGCCCCAAGCAGCGGTGATCCGCTCGCGCGCCGCCACCGGCAATTCGGCAAAGAGCGCGTGATACTCTGCAAGCGAGAGGATAGGCGTCGGCTCGGCGTCACACAGCGATCCCGCCAAGGCTTCGCGCGCGAAGGGTGCGATGGTGTAGCCGCCGGCGCCAAGGAGATCGCATATTGCCGCGAGACTGCCCAAAGTATCGAGCCCGACAGCATGCGCGCGCCCACCAACGAGGGTCGGATAATCGGCGAGCACGATCGCAAGCCGCCGCTCGGCGCGCGGTGTCGTGGCAAGCCGCAGCCAGCCGATCGCAAGGTCCGCAGCGCGGTTGATCCCGCCGGGATCGGGCGCGTGCTGCTCGGGCACGAATTCGCAATCGCTGGCTGGGCTTGCCGGCGCTTTGAAAGAGATCGCACCGGCGAGCAGGCGGCCATCGAGTTCAGGCAGCACCACCTGCATCGCAAGATCGGCGGGTGCGAGGCCGCGCCGCGATTTTTCCCAATCCTCGCGTGATCCGCCGGCGAGCACGAGTTGCAAAATCGGCGCGTCCGCCGCCTCCAGCGGCGAGGGCGTTCCATCCCCGCCGCGCGCGGCAAACCCGGTCGCCGCAAGCACGATTCCAGGGCGCGTCGCGGCAAGGGTTTCGGCGATAAAGGCCCTTGCCGTCGCCTCCTTCAACGAATCGACAAAGAGCAGCCGCGCGGCAACGCCGGCGCGCGCAAGCGCCGCGGCCAAAGCCTCGATCGGCGCGATATCACCGGCGAGAAGATGGGCGCGGTAAAAGACGATCGCCGCCTCTGCCCACGCACTTTGCCGCGTTGCGTCCGGCATGATCAGCGCGTATTCGCCGCAAGACGGCATCGCCACGACCGGCGCGCCGCTATCCTCGCAGAAACCACCGAGATGGGCGGCGAGCCCGAGAGCGCCGGCAACGTTGTCAACGCCGCCTTCGCGAAAGAAGCGATCAAGCCGCGCAAGCGCCGCCGCCGTCACGGTGGAAAGGGCCGCGAGTTCCGCATCCTCGCGCTGATCGCCGGCGAGCAGCGCGAGTGCGATACCGCGCGCGCGGCAGAGGGTGGCGAGTTCCTCCACGCCATAGCGCCAGTAATCGAGGCCGCCGAGCAGACGAACGATGATGACACGCGCGTTTGCGGCGACGTTTTCGAGATAGAGATCGACCGACATCGGATGCCGGAGTTGTCGCAGATTGGCAAGGCGAAGGCGCGGCGCCGCCGCCTCCTGCCATCCCGCCCGCAACCGCGCCCAAGCGCGTGCGGCGGCGGCGAGGTCGCTTGCGGCAAACGAGAGAAATACCATGTCGGCCGGGGTCTGGCCGAGATCGATCGCCGCTTCGTCTTCATCGAGCGCGCGCGTCTCGCGGACCAGGAGATGCATCGGCTCAGCGCGTCAGTGCGGCGCTGATCGCGGCGCGATCGAGACCACGCTCGCCAATCACCACGAGGCGCGCGCGGCGCGGCTCATCGGCGCGCCATGGGCGATCGAAATAATGCTGAAACCGCGCCCCGACGCCTTGGATCACGCAGCGCAACGCCCTATCGGGTGGCGCGAGAAAGCCCTTGACGCGGAGAATGTCGTGCTGCTCGGCGAGCAGGCGGAGCCGCGCGACCAGGGGCTCCGGTTCGGCGGTTTCGGGAAGATCGAGGACGAAACTCTCGAAATCATCATGCTCGTGCGCACCATCGACAGCATCGTGATGGGACGGGCGCGCCGCGAGATCGTCCTCGGCCTGGGCTGCGAGCCCGAGCAGAATGCCGGGATCGATTTTTCCCTGCGTGATGCTGAGAATTTTCACCGCGCGTGGAATTTTCGTGGAAATGTCCGCGGCCAGGGCCGAAAGCGCCACCGGATCGAGGAGATCGGCCTTATTGAGGAGCACGAGATCGGCGGCGTTGATCTGGTCCTCGAACACTTCGGCGAGCGGGTTGTCGTGATCGAGCGCCGGATCGGCGGCGCGTTGAGCGGCGAGCGCCGCTGGATCGTCGGCGAACCGTCCTGCCGCCACCGCCGGCGCATCGAGCACCGCGATCACGCCATCGACCGTCATGCGCGCGCGCACGTCTGGCCAGTTGAACGCCTTGATCAGCGGTTTCGGCAGCGCGAGGCCCGAAGTTTCGATCAGGATATGCTCGGGCGGCTCGGCGCGATCGAGGAGGGCGGCCATGGTCGGCAGAAAATCCTCGGCGACGGTGCAGCACAGGCAGCCATTGGCGAGTTCGACGATGCTATCCTCGGCACAGCCGGGAATGCCACAGCTTTTCAGCAAGTCCCCGTCGATGCCGAGCGCCCCGAATTCATTGACGATGACCGCGATGCGCCGCCCGCCCGCATGTTCGAGCGTATGGCGCACCAAAGTGGTTTTGCCGGCGCCGAGAAAACCGGTGATGATGGTCGCGGGGATTTTGCCCGACCCTGAATTGGTGACATTGGCAGATCGCATGCGATACTCTCCGGGGCACGGCATCGCCCGCGGCCGGCATCGCGGCAACGGAAGCGGCGCAACGCGCCGTCGCCGCCAGGGCACCCCGCCTGGTGGCGCGATCAGGGGTGATGGCAGGTCTCCTGGCTCGCGGATCCGTCGCCCCCGCCCGCCTTCCCGGAAATCCCAGTGGCGTTTGGACAGAGGCTTTCCGCTCACAGTTGCGGGGGCAGCCGCGGCTTTGGGGCGCCTCATGTGCCCGGCACCGCGTTCCCTTTTCATCTCCCTCGCGGGAGAACCATCGCCGTGGTTTTATGGGCGGGCGGGTTCGGAAGTCAATGCGGGAGGTTGGGCGGCGATGGCGCGGGTGACCCTTATTCTCGGCGGTGCGCGCTCGGGGAAAAGCGCCGAGGGCGAGCGCCTGATCGCGCGCCATCCCGGCCCGCTCGCCTATATCGCGACCGCCGAAGCCGGAGACGCCGAAATGGCGGCGCGGATCGCCGCCCACCGCGCCCGGCGCGGGCCACACTGGCGGACGATCGAGGCGCCGATCGCGCTCGCCGCGGCGATCAGCGAGGCGGCGTCCCTGCCGACCCTGGTCGATTGTTTGACGCTCTGGCTTTCCAATCTGATGCTCGCCGGCAGCGATATCGCGCTCGCGGCGGCGGCGCTCGAGGAGGCGCTTTTCGCCCATCCCGCGCCGATCGCGCTCGTCGCGAACGAGGTCGGGCTCGGCATCGTACCCGATAATGCGCTCGCGCGGCGATTCCGTGACGAGGCCGGCGCGCTCAATCAAAGACTTGCGGCCCGCGCCGATCGGGTGCTGATGATGGTCGCCGGCTATCCGATCGAGGTGAAACGCCCATGAGTGAGACTTCCGAAACGCCCGAAAGCGCCCGCCACCGCGCGCGCATGGCCAAACGCAAGGCGGTTCAGGACGCCGAGGTTGCGGCGAAAACCATCGAGAAGGGCCTCCTCATCGTCCATACCGGGCGAGGCAAGGGCAAATCGACTGCGGCCTTCGGCCTCGCTCTGCGCATGCTCGGCCATCAGCGGCGGGTCGGCGTCGTGCAATTCATCAAAGGCGCCTGGCAGAGCGGCGAGCGCGCCGCGTTGGCCCGTTTCGATGATCTCATCGAATGGCACACGCTTGGCGAAGGCTTCACCTGGGAAACCCAGGATCGCGCGCGCGACATCGCCGCCTGCGCGCAAGCCTGGGCCGTGAGCACCCGCCTGCTCGCGCGCGAAGACATCGCGCTCGTCATCCTCGACGAACTCAACATCGCCCTTCGCTATGATTATCTCGCGCTCGATCAGGTTCTCGCAGCGATCGCGGCGCGGCCACCCATGCAGCACGTCGTCATCACCGGGCGCAACGCGAAGCCCGAACTCTGCGCGGCGGCCGACCTGGTGACGGAAATGACGCTCACGAAACATCATTTCGCCGCCGGCGTGCGCGCGCAGCAGGGGATTGAGTTTTAAGAATTCCATGAGTTTGAGGAAGACTCTGTTCTTTTTTGAAAAAAAGAACCAAAAAACTTTTCTCCTGTTGGGCAGTGCCTGCGGCACTGCCCGCGCCACGGAAGTCGCCGCTCCGAGGAAACGGGACAAAAGTCTTTTTGCTTCTTTTTCTTCAGAAAAAGAAGATCTTTCATGACAGCGCGCGCGCTGATGTTCCAAGGCACCGGCTCGAGTGTCGGCAAATCGCTGATCGTCGCCGGGCTTTGTCGTGCGTTTGCGCGGCGCGGGCTCCGTGTCGCGCCGTTCAAGCCGCAGAATATGTCGAACAACGCCGCGGTGACGCCGGAGGGCGGCGAGATCGGGCGGGCGCAGGCGCTGCAGGCGCGGGCTGCGGGAATCGCGCCGAGCGTGCATATGAACCCGGTGCTGCTCAAGCCGCAAAGCGAGATCGGGGCGCAGATCGTGCTGCGCGGCCACGTGGTCGGGGCGGCGCCGGCGCGCGCCTGGCAGGCGAGAAAACGTGAATTTCTGCCGGCAGTCATGGAAAGTTTCGCGACCCTCGGCGCGGCGCATGATCTGGTTCTGGTCGAAGGCGCAGGCAGTGCCGCCGAGGTCAATCTCCGCGAAAACGACATCGCCAATATGGGATTTGCGCGCGCCGCTGGGCTTCCCGTGGTGCTGATCGGCGATATCGACCGCGGCGGCGTGATCGCGAGCGTGATCGGCACCAAAACCGTGCTCGCGGCGGAAGATGAAGCGCTGATCAAGGGGTTTATCATCAACCGGATGCGCGGCGATGCCTCGCTGTTCGCTGATGGCATGGATTTCATCGCCGCCCGCACCGGCTGGGCCGCGCTCGGCCTCGTGCCGTTTTTTGCGCAAGCGCGCCATCTGCCGGCGGAAGATGCCGCCGATCTCGCCCCGAGCGCGGCCACCGCGGGGCGGCTTCGCCTCGTCGTGCCGCTTTTGCCCCATATTGCGAATTTCGACGATCTCGACCCGCTTTTTGCCGAGGCCGACATCGCGTTGACGCTCGCGCCGCGCGGTGCGCCATTGCCGCCCGCTGATGTCATTCTTCTCCCCGGCTCGAAAGCGACGCGCGCCGATCTCGCGGCGTTGCGCGCCGAAGGGTGGGACATCGATCTTCTCGCCCATCATCGCCAGGGCGGCGCGCTGATCGGGATTTGTGGCGGGTTTCAGATGCTTGGCGAGGACATCGCAGATCCTGACGGGATCGAGGGCGAGGCCGGCCACTCGCCCGGTCTCGGCCTGCTCGCCTTCCGTACCGTTCTCGGGCGAGCAAAACGTCTCGCGGAAGTGGCCGGCGTCAATCTCCTCGATCAAACCCCGGTGCGCGGCTATGAGATGCATCTCGGCGAGAGTTTCGGCCCCGCCCTCGCCCATCCTCTGCATCGCCTCGCCGATGGCCGCGCGGAGGGGGCTGCTTCCCTCGAGCGCCGGGTTTTCGGCACCTATCTGCACGGGATGTTCGCCGATGATGCCGCCCGCGCCGGCTGGCTCGCGCGCTTTGGCGCCGCGTCACGGCTGCCCTCCTTCGACCACCTGATTGAGACGACGCTCGATGCCCTGGCCGATCATCTCGCCCGCCATATCGATCTCGCGGCCCTCCTCAGCCTCGCGCGATGACGGCGAAAAGCAGCACGAGAGCGAGGGTGAGCGCGACGGCGCGGCGATAGAGCGCGAGCGCGCCGGCGAGATCGCGCGCATTCGCCGCAGCCCGCCCATCGCCCATCCAAGCGTCGAATACGGTAATGCCCTCATAAACGCGTGGCCCGGCGAGGCGGAGCCCGAGCGCGCCCGCCATCGCCGCTTCCGGCCAGCCGGCATTGGGCGAGCGATGATGCCGGGCATCACGCAACGCCGCCCGCAGCGCCGCCGGCAGACGCCGCGGCGCCGCGAGCGCGAGCAAGAGGGCCGCAAGCCGCGCCGCCGGGAGATTGATCAGATCATCGAAGCGGGCCGCGGCAAAACCGAAATCGGCAAAACGCGCGGTGCGATGGCCGATCATGCTGTCGGCGGTGTTGGCGGCCTTGTAAAGCGCAAGGCCGGGAAGACCGAACAGCGCGCACCAGAACGAAGGCGCGATGACGGCATCGGAAAAATTCTCGGCGAGACTCTCGATCGCGGCGCGGATGACCCCGGCTTCATCCAGCGCCGCGGGGTCGCGCCCGACGATTGCGCCAACCGCCGCCCGCCCGCCGGCAAGGCCGCCGCGCGCAAGCGCTTCGGCAACCGCGCGAACATGGTCATGGAGACTGCGCGAGGCCAACAGCGAAGAGGCGATCACGCCGAGCACGAGATCCCCCATGACGCCGGGCAGCAGGCGATGACAAAGCGCCTCCACCCCGATCGCTGGCAGGGTGGCGGCGAGCAGCACCAGCGCGAGCGTCAGCGCGCCCAGCGCCCGGCGCCGCGCGGGGCCGAGGGTTGCGCGGTTGCAACGCCGCTCAAGCGCTGCGATCAGCGCGCCAAGCCAGGTGACGGGATGGCCGATGCGGCGGTAAAGCCACGCCGGATAGCCGAACACGGCCTCAAGGATCAGGCCGGCGGCGAGGAGGGTGAGATGAGCGCGCATCGCGGGGCATTCATGGCGGGGCGGCGATGAGCGGCCAAGAGGCACCGCCCGTTCATGGCGGGCAGCTCGGCGCGTTTCGCCGGCTGTTTCCCGAGGCGCCGACGCCGATCCTCGATCTCTCGACCGGGATCAACCCCTATCCTTACAAGGCGCCGGCGCTTCCCGAGACGCATCTCACCCGGCTTCCCGAGCCCGAAGCCCTGGCGGCGCTGGAAGCGGCGGCGGCGCGGGCCTATGGCCTCGCGGCGGGCGAAGCGGTCGCAGCCCCCGGCTCGCAAGCGCTGATCGGGCTGTTGCCGCGGCTCCTCCCCCGGGCGGAAGTCGCGGTGCTCGCGCCGACCTATGCCGAGCATGCTTTCGCGTGGCGGCAAGCCGGGCATCGGGTGCGCGAGGTCGCGAGCCTCAGGGAGGCACAGGCGGCGGAAATAGTGGTGCTCTGTAACCCCAACAATCCTGACGGGCGCGTGATCACCGCCGCCGACCTCGGCGCGTTCGCAGCACCCCTGGCGGCACGCGGCGGCCTTCTCGTGGTGGACGAAGCCTTCGCCGATTTCGCGCCGGACGGGGTTTCCGTGGTGCCGCGGTTGCCCGCGCGCGGCGTCATCGTGCTGCGCTCGTTCGGCAAGGCGAGCGGGCTCGCCGGGCTCCGGCTCGGCTTCGCGCTCGCCCCGGCGGACCTCGCATCGCGGCTCCGCGCCGCGCTCGGGCCCTGGCCGGTCAGCGGTGCGGCGATCACGATCGGGGCCGCGATGCTCGACGATGCCGCCTGGCGCGCGGCGATGGCGGCGCGGCTCACCGAGGATGCAACCCGGCTCGATACCGCGCTCGCCGCCGCCGGCCTTGCCCCGCGCGGCGGCACAGCGCTATTTCGCCTCGTCGAAAGCGAAGACGCGGCTGCGGTGTTCGCGCGCCTCGGCGCCGCCGGCATTCTGGTCCGCCGCTTTCCCGCCCATCCGCGTTGGCTCCGCTTCGGCCTCCCCGGCGCGGCTTTCCCCCGCCTGCGCGCGGCGCTCGCGACGCTCGCGGAAATGAGGAGAAATGTTCTTTTTTGAAAAAAAGAACCAAAAAACTTCTCTCCGTTGGGCAGCGCCAACGGCGCTGCCCGGTCACGCCGTCGCCGCGTCCGCCATCAGGCGAAGCGCGGTCGCGAAAGCGGTTTCGACGGTGAGCGCGCTCATGTCTTCCGACTCCCCGAGCGCCCAATCGGCGAAGCGACCGGCCGGGGCCATTTCGGCGGCGCGATCGCGGGTTGCAGCGCACAGCCCGACCGTCGGCACCCCGGCGGCGGCGGCGAGATGCATGAGGCCGCTATCATTGCCGACATAAAGGGCACAACGCTGCAAGCAGGCGGCGGCCTCGGGCAGGCTGAGCTGGCCACGGAGATCGATCGCCTCGGGAAGGAGGGTGAGAAGCGGCGCCGCCATCGCCCGCTCCGCCTCGCCCGGCCCCGCGAACACCGCCGCCACCGCGCCCGGCAGTTTTTCCGAGACAAGGCGCCGGAACAGCGCCGCGAAATGCGTCGCCGGCCAGGCTTTCGGCGGCCAGTTCGCGGTCGGCCCCAAGCCGATCACCGGGCGATCGGCGGGCAAAAACGCCGCGGCGTGAGCGCGGTCGGCATCATTCACCCAAACGACCGGCAGCGGCGCCGGGCGGATCCCGAGGGCTGCGGCGAATTGCTCGTGCTTGCGCCCCAACGAGCGCCGCGGCTTGAGCACGCGTTTGCGCGCCCAGAGGAAGTAAGCCGTCATCGAGCGGCGGAAATCGACCACCAGATCCCAATGCGTGCCCACCACCTGCCGCCAAAGGTCGAGCCAATGGAGATCATAGCGGCGTTTATCGAAGATAATGGTGCGCTCACGGTTCGGCATGCGCTCGAACACCCCGGCCGCGACCCCGCCGCAGGCGATGGTGATGCGGGCCTCGGGGTAGGTGCGGATCAGATAATCGAGCACATTGGTGGTGATCACCGCATCGCCGATGCGGTTGGCCGAAATGAACAGGATGCGCATCAGCGCGGGCCGGGGCAGAAGCAGCGTGGTTCGGTTGCCATGCCCCGGCCATAGGCCGCCGCCGGGGCAAACGCAACGCCCGCCCCGCCGGCACCGAAACGGCGCTACTGGAAAGGATAATAGCGGAAGCTCAGGATATACATCTGTTCGTTGACGGTCGGCGCGCCGCCGATGCCGCGAAAATCGCCGCGGCGGATATATTCATATTGCGGGCCGACGAGGAAGACGCCGACATTGTTGCCCTCGAGGAAACGCCACCAGGCGCCGACGGTGACTTCGGTGGACGAGGCGAAATTGGCAACGCACGGCGTGCCGAGCTGAATGTCACAGCCGGCATTGGAATAAAGCGGGTTGCCATAGCCATAGGCTTTGCCGTTGACATTGAAGCTCTCCGCTGAGACCTGTTCGCGGCCGAGATAAGAGTAGATATCGATCGCATCGGTGGGATGGCCGATGGCGCCGAGCAGGAACGTCGCCGCCGGCAAGGGCTTGGCGGCGCCGTTGGGGCCGATCGTCGCATCGGGCAAGCCGGAGGACGTATAACGCCCCATCCCGTAACCCCACGACTCCGTGGTGTATACGTCGAGCTTCTGGTCGAAGAGGGAATAGAGCGCGGTGCCGCCGATGCCGCCCATCCCAACCACGTGGTTCTGCCCGCCGTCGCCGAGCGTGGTGCGGGTCTGAGCGGAACGCGCAACACCATAGACCTCGTAATGCCCGCCAAAGCCCGGATCGGCGGTGGCCTTGAGCACGGCATCGGGCGTCAACTCGTTGGTGTAGCTGGTGCCCGAATAGAGCGTCGGCCCGCCCGGGAAGTAATAGCTGGTGGTTCCCGGCGCCCCCGTCCCGTTCGGCCCGAGCGCATAGACCGTCTCGGGGCTTTCGATGGCGAGACCGACATTGAAGACGTTATCGTCTAAACTTTTGACCAAGCGGAGACCGAAATTCCGGTTCCATTGGAAGCCGACCACGTATTGCGCGTCAGGATCGATCGGGATCAGCTCTTGGCGCGGCACCATTCCCACCTTGAACGGCACCACGAGCGACCAGATCTCGCCGAACGCCGCGTGAAGTCCGAGGTCGGAATCATCGACCTGCGCATAATAGAGGCGCCAGCGCGGCGTGTAGGAATTGCTCTGGATCGCGTTGGCGGTGGGCGGGGCGGAAAGGAAATCGCCCTCGAGATAGGCGGCGACCGAAATCGAATCCGAAATATTCCCCTGCGCGAGTGCCGCCCAGCGGCTCTGACGCGCATCACCCCGTATTTCCGACATATAATATTCCGGGTTGTTCGGCAGCGGAATGGCGGTGCCGAACCCCGAATTGATGCCGGTGGTTTCCGCGTGATCGCGGTAGATAAGCGGCGCTTCGACATAGCCGCCGAGCGTCAGCGCAAGGCCGCCGACTCGTAACGAATAGCCGGGGGCCATCTGGGTCAGGATCGCCGGGCTCGCCGACGAGAGCGAATCAGAGCCCGGCGGCGGCGGCACGGTGGTGATCGGCACTTGATCGGAGAAGGCCGGCGGTGGCGTCAGGTTGATGTTGGTGCCGCCTGCCGCTGGCGGCGCGATATTGGGCGGCACTTGCTGGGGCACCAGCGGCGGCGGCGCCCCCCCTTGCGCCTGAAGCGTGCCGGCGGCGAGCGGGGCGGTGGCAAGCCCCATCGCCGCGGCGGTGCCCGGCCCGCCACCGGGCGCGATGGCGGCGTTGCTCGGGGCGGCATTTTCCGCGGCCTTCAGCTTGGCGGCTTCGGCGGCTTTCGCCTTGGCCTCGGCGGCGAGCTGTTTTTTCAGTTGCTGCAACTGCTTTTGCAGATCCTGGATTTGCTTCTCGACCGCATCCAAATTGTCATCGCTCGCTTGCTGCGCGCGCGCCGCGAACGGGGCGAGGCTGACGGCGGCAGGGACGGTGGCAAGCGCGGTGGCAAGAGCAAAAGAAAGGCGCCGTGAGGGGCGCCATACCGATGAGATCATCAACATCACGGGGTCCGCGTCGCTGGTGGGGAAAGCACGCGGACCTTAATCGTCTGAGATCACCGTTTCGTGACCATTGTGAAGACAATTTTATGACAAGATCATGACGTAATATAACTATACGATATAACTAATTCGGGCACGCAAGCGCCCCCGCCGGGGGTGGGCATCCCCCACCGTGTCGGGATGTCGCGAACGTCAGATATTCAGATATAATGTTCGGCCAAGGGCGCGAAGCCGTTGAAGCCTTGGCTGGCATAGGTGCTGACATAGGCGCCGGTCGCGAGCAGGGTGACGGCGTCGCCGCTGGCGAGCGCCAACGGCAGGCGGTAGTCGGCTTTTTCATAGAGGATGTCGGCGCCGTCGCAGGTTGGCCCGGCGATCGCGACCGGGCCGGTCGCGCCGCCGTCATGCGGCGTTTTGATGGCATAGCGAATCGCCTCGCCCTCGGTTTCGGCGAGGCCGCCGAAGCGCCCGATATCGAGATAGACCCAGCGGAGATCGCTCTCTGGGTCGCGCCGGCTGACCAGCACCACCTCGCTCTGCACCGCGCCGGCATCGCCAACCACGAAGCGCCCCGGCTCGATCGCGATATCGGGAATGGCATTGCCGAAATGCCGGGTCAGCGCCCGGGTGATGGCGTGGGCGAAGTGATCGATGCCCGGCACCGCGTCGCGATAGCGGACCGGGAAGCCGCCACCGAGATTGAGCAGGCGAAGATTGACCCCGCGCTCGGTGAGATCGGTGAACAGCATGGCGACCTGACCGATCGCCGCCTCATAGGCGGCGCCATGCTTTTGCTGGCTGCCGACGTGAAAGGAAAGCCCGTAAGGGTCGAGCCCGATCTCGCCGGCGCGCAGCATCAAGGCGCGGGCCTGTTCGACGCTGGTGCCGAATTTGCGCGAAAGCGGCCAATCCGCCCCGTCATTGGCGACCAGGATGCGGCAATAGACCCGGCTTCCCGGCGCGTGGCGGGCGATTTTTTCCAGCTCCTCGGCCGAATCGAAGGCAAAGAGCGAGATGCCGGCGTGATGGGCTGCGGCAATCGCGCTCGCTTTCTTGATGGTGTTGCCGAAGCTGATCGCCTCGGGGCGCGCGCCGGCGGCGAGACAGGCGGCGACCTCCTCGAAGCTCGCGGCGTCGAATGCGCTCTCAAGCCGCACCAGGCGCTCCAAAATTGGCGCCGCCGGATTGGCCTTGACGGCATAATAGATGCGCGCGAGCGGGAGCGCCGCGCGGAGCGCGCGGTAATTCTCCTCGACGCGATCGACATCGACCACCAGGCACGGCGATGCCGGCTGAACCTCGGACAAATAGCGGGCGATCTTCGGCGTCATAGCACCGTGCCTCCCCGGAAAAACAGGCGCCCGTCTGTAGCGAGACGGCGGGCGGAGTTGCGAAACGGTCGAACGAACCAGCGACCAGACGATTGCCAGAACGCTTGACGTCGTTGCGTAACCACTAAGGTTAGAGGCACGTGCGTTGCTGCGTAGAAGCGGCACATAGACCCCTCCCCCCCTCGGCGCAAGGGGAAATATGCGCCTTTCGCGCGTCATTTCATCGCCGATGGGTGGAGCGGGGCGGCGGTTCATGCTACTGCACCGGCATGACACGCCCTCTGATCGCCGTGCTCAACGGCCCCAATCTCAATCTGCTCGGCACCCGCGAGCCGGCGCTGTATGGCGCGGCGACCCTCGGCGATGTCGAGGCGCTCTGCGCCGAGATCGCCGAGGCGCTTGATCTCGCAATAGATTTTCGCCAAACCAATAGCGAGGGCGAGCTGATTTCCTGGGTCCAGGAATGCCGGGAGCGCGCCGCCGGGGTGATCATCAACCCGGCCGGCTATGGCCATACCTCGATCGCGCTGATGGATGCGTTGCTTACCCTCGAGTGCCCGATCATCGAGGTGCATCTGACCAATATCCATCGTCGCGAGCCTTTCCGCCGCCACAGTTTCACCTCTGAAGCGGTGCAAGGGATGATTTGCGGTCTTGGCGTACGCGGCTATGCGCTGGCGTTGCAGGCGATCGCCGAACTGCTGCAAGAGGAGGCGGCATGAGTGAGTTGCCCTTCGATCCGGCGGCGATCCGCCTGCTTGCCGCGATCCTTGGCGAAACCGGCTTGACCGAAATCGAGATCGCCGAGCAGGATCGGCGCATCCGCATCAAGCGCACGCCGGCGCCGCTCGCGATGTCGGCCGCCGCCGCGCCGGCCGGCGGCTTGCCCGCGATTCCAGCCGCGGGCGATGCGCCAGCCGCGCTCCCGGACGATCCAGCCAAGCATCCCGGCGCCGTTCTGAGCCCGATGGTCGGCGTCGCCTATCTCGCGCCCGAGCCTGGGGCGCCGAATTTCGTCACCGTCGGCCAAGCGGTCGAGGCTGGGCAGACCCTTCTCCTGATCGAGGCGATGAAGACCTTCAACCAGATCAAGGCGCCGAAAGCGGGGACGGTGAGCCGCATTCTCGTTGCCGCCGGGGCGCCGGTGGAATTCGGCGAGCCGCTTTTGATCCTCGCCTGAGATGGCCTTCTTCCACAAAATCCTGATCGCCAATCGTGGCGAGATCGCGCTCCGCATCCAGCGCGCGTGCCGCGAACTCGGCATCCCGACGGTTGCCATCCACTCGACGGCGGACGCGACCGCGATGCATGTCCGGCTCGCCGATGAGAGTGTCTGCATCGGCCCGCCGAGTGCCCGCGAGAGCTATCTCAACATCCCGGCTATTCTCTCCGCCGCCGCCATCACCGGGGCGGATGCGATCCATCCCGGCTATGGCTTTCTCTCGGAAAATGCCCGCTTCGCCGAGATGGTGGAGGCGCATGGCCTTACCTTCATCGGACCGAGCCCGGCGCATATCCGCATGATGGGCGACAAGATCGCCGCCAAGACCGCGATGGCCGGGCTCGGCGTGCCGCTGGTGCCGGGTTCGGATGGCGCCGTCGCGACCCTCGACGAGGCCCGCGCGGTTGCCGGGCGGATCGGCTATCCGGTGCTGATCAAGGCCGCCGCCGGCGGTGGCGGGCGCGGGATGAAGGTCGCGGCGAGTGCCGCCGACCTCGAGGAGGCATGGCGGGTCGCGCGCACCGAGGCGGCCAGCGCCTTCGGCAATGACCAGGTCTATCTCGAAAAATATCTCGACCGCCCGCGCCACATCGAATTGCAGGTGCTGGCCGACGGGCACGGCCACGTCGTCCATTTCGGCGAGCGCGATTGCAGCCTCCAGCGCCGGCACCAGAAGCTGCTCGAAGAGGCCGGCTCGCCGGCGCTCGACGCCGCCGCGCGCGACGCCCTCGGCGCGCGCGTCACGGCAGCGCTCGCCGAACTCGGCTATCGCAATGCCGGCACGCTCGAATTCCTCTATCAGGACGGCCAGTTCGCGTTCATTGAAATGAACACGCGGCTTCAGGTCGAGCACCCGGTCAGTGAGCTGATCGCTGACGTCGATCTCGTGCAGGAACAGATCCGCCTCGCCGCCGGCGAGACGCTCGGCTACACCCAGGCCGATATAAGCTTTTCCGGCCATGCCATCGAATGCCGGATCAATGCCGAGGATCCGCTGACGTTTTCGCCAACCCCGGGGCGCGTCAACGTCTTTCATCCCCCCGGTGGGCCTGGCGTGCGGGTCGATTCGGCGCTTTATGCCGGCTATGTGGTGCCGCCTTATTATGACAGCCTGGTCGCCAAGCTGATCGTCCATGCCCCGAGCCGGCGGGAAGCGGTTGCGCGCTTGGCCCGCGCGCTCGATGAATTCGTCATCGATGGCATCAAAACGACGATCCCGCTGCATCAACGCATCGTGCGGGACAAAGATTTCCTCGCCGGGGATTATACCATCCACTGGCTCGAGCGCTTTGTCGGAGGTGAGTAAAAGCGGTTCTTTTTTGTAAAAAAGAACCAAAAAACTTTTCCCTGTCGGATGCTTGCCATTCCGAGAAACCGGGAAGAAAGTATTTTTGCTTCTTTTTCTTCAGAAAAAGAAGTGCTTAATTTTCCTTGATTGCCGCAGGAGGAAACCATGACCGGAGCGCCGTCCCCCGATGATCTCGCGGCCCGCGTGCCCGATGGCGCGCTGATTGCGTTGCCGCCGGATAATTCGCTCGGCTCGGTCGCGCTCGCGCTGGCGCTGATCCGCCGCAGGGCGCGGCGGCTGCGCCTGTTCTGCGTCCCGGTCGGCGGCTTTCTCGCCGATCTCCTGATCGGCGCGGGGTGTGTCGCCGAGATCGAGACCTCCGCCGTCAGCCTCGGCGAGGCCGGCACCGCGCCGCGCTTCGTCGCGGCGCTGGCCGCCGGCACCTTGACGGTGCGCGATGCCACCTGTCCTGCGATCCATACCGCGCTGCAGGCGGCCGAAAAGGGGGTTCCCTTCATGCCGCTCCGTGGCGTGCTTGGCTCTGACGTGCTCGCCCATCGTCCCGATTGGCGGGTGATCGACAATCCCTTCGCCGCCGAGCCCGACCCGATTTTGCTGATCCCGGCGGTGAGGCCCGATTTCGCGCTCTTTCACGCCGCTCTCGCCGATGCGGCGGGCAATGTCTGGGTCGGGCGGCGGCGGGAACTCGCGACCATGGCGCATGCCGCGCGCGATAGCTTCGTTACCGTCGAGCGGCGGATCAGTGGCAACATGCTGGAGGATGAGCGTCTCGCGCCCGGCGTCATCAGCGGCGCCTATGTCACCGGCATCGCGCATGCGCCGCGCGGCGCGGCCCCGCTCGCGCTGCTCGATGAATACCCGGCCGATAGCGCGGTTCTGCGCGAGTACGCCCGCGCCGCGCGCAGCGCCGAGGGCTTTGCCGCCTTCCTCGAAGACCGCCTGATGCCGGCGCGCGAGCCGGCGTGATGGCGCTGGTGGCGGCGAACGGGGAAAGGATCGCGCCGGAGGAGTTTCTGGCAGCGATCCTCGCGCGCCTGATCCTCGACCCCGCGGCGCCGCCGGCGCGCCATATCGCGGTCGGTGCCGCAAGCCCGATCCCGGCCGCCGCCTGCTGGCTGGTGAAAAAGCGTGGCCACGAAGTGCGGCTCTCGCTTTTGCACAAAACCCAGGGCAATCCGTTTAGCGAGGGCACGCGCGAACTCTTCGATCTCACCGGCCAGGGCAGGATCGATCTCTTTTTCCTGGGCGGCGGCGAGATCGATGGCGAGGCGAATATCAACTTGATCGGCACCGGCGAATGGCCGGGGCGCGAGGCGCGGTTTCCCGGCAGTTTCGGCTCCGCCTTCATGTATCTGATGACGCCGCGCACGATCCTGTTCCGCGAGGAACACTCCCCCCGCGTCCTGGTGCCGCGGGTCGCCTTCATCTCCGCCCCCGGCATCTCGCCGCCCGGGCATTTTCGCCGCGGCACGGCGCAGGCGCTGGTCACCGGGCGGGCGGTGTTCACCTTCGACGGCAAGCGCTTCACCCTCGCCTCCTGCCATCCCGGAGAGACGCCGGCCGGGATCGCGGCGCAAACCGGATTTGCCTATGAGACGCCGCCTTCGGTGGCGGCAACGCCGCTGCCGAGTGCTGCCGAACTCGCCTTGCTGCGCGGGCCGGTTTGCGATGAAATGCGCGCGACCTATCCCGGCTTTTGCGCCCGCGTTTGGGGCGCCTGACCGAACCCGACGGAACCCGAACCATGCCCCTTCCGCTTTCGCCCGGCGCGCTCGCCGGGATCAAGGTGATCGACCTCACCCGCGTCCTCGGCGGCCCCTATTGCACCATGATCCTCGCCGATCACGGCGCCGAGGTGATCAAGATCGAGCCGCCGCAGGGCGATGAGGTGCGCGACTGGGGCCCTCCCTTCCTCGACCAACCCGACGGCAGCCGCGATGCCAGCTACTTCCTCGGCGTCAACCGCAACAAGCGGGCGCTCGCCCTCGATATCGGGAGCGAGGCCGGCCGCGCGGTGCTGCTCCGCCTGCTCGAAGGCGCGGACGTCCTGGTCGAGAATTTCAAGCCCGGCGGGATGGAGAAATGGGGGCTCGGCTATGCGAGCCTGGAACAGCGCTTCCCCGGCCTGATCCATTGCCGCGTCTCCGGCTTCGGGGGCGAGGGGCCGCTCGGCGGCCTTCCCGGCTATGACGCCATCCTGCAGGCGATGACCGGGCTCATGAGTGTCAACGGTGATCCTTCGACCGGGCCGCTCCGCATCGGAACCCCGGTGGTCGATCTCGCGACCGGGCTCTATTCCGCAATCGCCATCCTGATGGCGCTCGTCGAGCGCACGCGCTCCGGCCGCGGCCAGTTTCTCGACATGACGCTGCATGATTGCGCGATGGCGCTTTTGCACCCGCAGGCGGCGAATTATTTTCTGAACGGCCGCCGCCCGGTCGCGACCGGCAACCCGCATCCCAATCTCGCGCCCTATGAGACCTATCAGACGCGCACCGGGCAAATCTTCATCGCCGCCGGCAATGACGGGCAGTTCCGCAAACTCTGCGCCGAACTCGGGGTGCCGGATCTCGCCAACGATCCGCGCTTTGCCACCAACGCCGATCGCCTCACGCATCGCGCCGCGCTGATCGCCGCGTTCTCCGCCGTTCTCGCCGAGGCCGATGGGAACGCGCTCACGCTGCGCCTGCTCCGCGCCGGCCTCCCGGCCGGCCCGGTGCGCGCCGTTGATGAGGCTTTGGCCAATGATCACACGGCGGCACGCGGCATGGTCGCGGACATCGGCGCCTGGCGCGGCCTCGGCACGCCTATCAAGCTTTCCCGCACCCCCGGCGGGCCACGCGCCGCGCCACCGCGCTTTGCCGAGCATACCGACGCCATCCTCGCGCGCCACGGCTTCAGCGCCGAGGAAATCCAGGGATTGGAGAAAGAGGGGATCCTGTTCCGGCAGCGGCGGAAATGACGCGGTCGGGGCAAAAAAATCAGCGGTTGCCTTCGAAGAATTCCTTGACCTTGGCGAAGAAGCCTTCGGCCTCGGGGCTTTCCTTGCCATGCGCCTTGGTCTCGGCCTCGAAATCCTCGAGCAATTCCCGCTGGCGGCGGGTGAGGTGCTGGGGGATTTCCACCGCGACCTGGATATACATGTCGCCGCGCGCCGCACTCCGCAGCACCGAGAACCCCTTGCCGCGCAACCGAAACTGATCGCCGTTCTGCGTGCCTGGGGGAATCTTCACCTTGGCGCGCGAGCCATCGATCACCGGCACCTCGATCTCGCCGCCGAGCGCCGCCTGCGTCATCCTGAGCGGGACGCGACAAAAGATATTGGCGCCGTCACGCTGAAACAGCGGATGCGGGCGGATGCCGACATGGACATAAAGATCGCCGGCCGGCGCGCCATTGGCGCCCGCTTCGCCCTCGCCGGTGAGACGGATGCGGGTGCCGTCTTCGACGCCGGCCGGGATCGTCACCTGCAACGTGCGCTCGCGCGGCACCGTGCCCGAGCCCTGGCAGGCGCGGCACGGATTGCGCACCACCCGCCCTGAGCCATGACAGGTGAGACAGGTGCGCTCGATGACGAAGAACCCCTGCTGCGCCCGCACCTTGCCGGCGCCGCCACATGTCGGGCAGGTCTCGGCGCTGCGGGTCTTGTCCTCCGAGCCGCTGCCGGCGCAGGCGTCGCACACCACCCGGGTCGGCACACGGAGATTGACCTTGGTGCCATGGAACGCTTCGGCGAGATCGATCTCGACCGCCTGGCGAAGATCATTGCCGGCACGCGGGCCGCGCCCGCCACGGCGACCGCCGGTGAATTCGCCGAACATCTGATCGAAAATATCGCCGAGCCCGCCACTCGCCGAGAAATCGAAGCCGCCGGCGCCAGCGCCCGGGCCGCCACCATTCTCGAAGGCGGCATGGCCAAAGCGGTCATAGGCGGCACGCTTCTGATCGTCCTTCAGAATCTCATAGGCCTCGCTGATCTCCTTGAAGCGCGCCTCCGCTTTCTTGTCGCCGGGATTGCGGTCCGGATGGAACTGCATGGCGAGTTTGCGGTAGGCTTTTTTCAGATCCTCGGCCGAGGCGTCGCGCGAGACCCCGAGGGTCGCGTAGTAATCCTGTTTCGCCATATCAATCTATGCTCCCCGCACGCCGAGCCGCGGCGCGCAGGAGAGCGCCCGGTCGAGTGGACCGGTCGCCTCCCGCGACGTCGTCGGACTCAAACGTCACCGCTTGGATCAGGAGGATTTCTTTTTCTTCTCGTCGACTTCCTCGAACTCGGCGTCGACGACACGCTCGCCATTGCCAGAGGCGCCGCCACCCTGGCCAGCGCTGCCGGCCGCGGCCGCACCGGCCTCGGACGCCGCCGCCTCGGCTTTATACATCACCTCGCCGATCTTCATCGCCGCTTGCGAGAGCCGCTCGCTCGCCGTCTTCAGCGCTTGCGCATCCTCGCCCTCCATCGCGCTTCGCACCGCAGCCAGAGCGGCTTCCGCCTCGGCGCGATCGGCGGCGGCGAGCTTATCGCCATGCTCCTTCAGGTTTTTCTCGACCTGATGGCTGAGACCATCGGCGTGGTTGCGCGCCTCAACGAACTCGCGGCGCTTGTGATCGGCCTCGGCATTGGCCTCGGCTTCCTTGACCATGCGTTCGATATCGGCCTCCGATAGCCCGCCCGAGGCTTGGATGCGGATCTGCTGCTCCTTGCCGGTCGCCTTATCTTTCGCGGAGACCGAGACGATGCCGTTGGCGTCGATATCGAAGGTCACCTCGATCTGCGGCACCCCGCGCGGCGCCGGCGGGATGCCCATCAGGTCGAACTGGCCGAGCAGCTTGTTATCGGCCGCCATCTCGCGCTCGCCCTGGAAGACCTTGATCGTCACCGCCGTCTGATTGTCGTCGGCGGTCGAGAAGACCTGGGACTTCTTGGTCGGGATGGTGGTGTTGCGGTCGATCAGGCGGGTGAAGACGCCGCCCAGCGTCTCGATGCCGAGCGAAAGCGGCGTGACGTCGAGCAACAGCACGTCCTTGACGTCACCCTTGAGCACCGCGCCCTGCACCGCAGCGCCGATCGCGACCACCTCGTCGGGGTTGACGTTGCGCGCCGGCTCGCGGCCGAAGAACTGCTTCACGACCTCGATCACCTTGGGCATGCGGGTCATGCCGCCGACCAGGATGACCTCCGAAATCTCGCCGGCGGAAACGCCCGCGTCACGGAGAGCGGCGCGGCAGGGCTCGAGCGTGCGCTGGATCAAATCATCGACCAGGCTTTCGAGCTTGGCCCGCGTCAGCTTCATCACGAGATGCTTGGGGCCGCTCGCATCGGCGGTGATGAAGGGCAGGTTGATCTCGGTCTCCTTCGACGAGGAAAGCTCGATCTTGGCCTTTTCCGCCGCTTCCTTGAGGCGCTGCAGCGCCAGCTTGTCGCGGCGGAGATCGATCCCCTGCTCGCGCTGGAATTCGGCGGCGAGATAGTCGATCACCCGGGCGTCGAAATCCTCGCCGCCGAGGAAGGTGTCGCCATTGGTGCTTTTGACCTCGAACACGCCGTCGCCGATCTCGAGGACGGAGATGTCGAAGGTGCCGCCACCAAGGTCATAGACCGCGACGGTGCCGCTTTTCTTCTTGTCGAGGCCATAGGCCAGCGCCGCCGCCGTCGGCTCATTGATGATGCGCAAGACGTCGAGCCCGGCGATGCGGCCGGCATCCTTGGTCGCCTGGCGCTGGGAATCGTTGAAATAGGCGGGAACGGTGATCACCGCCTCGGTGACCTTCTCGCCGAGATAGGCTTCGGCCGTCTCCTTCATCTTGGTGAGGACGAAGGCGCTGATCTGGCTCGGCGCATAGCGCTCGCCGCGCGCCTCGACCCAGGCATCGCCATTGTCGCCGCGGATGATCGCGTAGGGCACCAGCCCCTTGTCCTTGGCCACCATCGGGTCTTCGAAGCGGCGGCCGATCAGGCGCTTGATGGCATAGAGCGTATTGGTCGGGTTGGTGACCGCCTGGCGCTTGGCCGACTGGCCGACGAGGCGTTCGCCGCTTTCCGTGAAGGCAACCATGCTGGGCGTGGTGCGCGCGCCCTCCGCGTTCTCGATCACCCGCACATCCTTGCCTTCCATGATGGCAACGCAGGAATTGGTGGTGCCGAGATCGATCCCGATAACCTTGCTCATAGACTTTCGTTCTCCTTCGCAGCGGTGGCGGGCGGCCCATGCAACGATTTCGCGGCACCGCCTGCGACCCCGCTCTGTGGTTGGTGTCGGCGTTGGATGTATTGAGCCCCCTCGGTCAGGGCAAGGGCCGGAGACGAAATTCCCCGGCCCGTCGGCGTGGTTTTCGTGGCCGCGGCGGTTACGCCGTGGTGTCGAGCGGCGGCGGCAGCGCCTCCTCCGGCGCCTTGGCGACCACCACCATCGCCGGGCGCAAAAGCCGGCCGTTCAGCGTCCAGGCAGCCGTCCAGGTTTGCAGAACGGTGCCTGGGGGATGGGTTTCGCTCACCTGCTCGGCCATCGCCTGGTGCAAATTGGGGTCGAACATCGCGCCGGTCGGGTCTTCGGCGCGGATGCCATGGCGCTCCAGGATAGCGAGGAAGCTGCGCTCGATGCCGGCGAGCCCTTCGCGCAGACGGGCGATGATTTCCGGCTCGCCCTCGGAAGGGGCCGGGAGGCTCGCGAGGCCGCGGCGCAGATTCTCGGCCGCTTCGACGACGTCGGCGGCGAATTTCTGCACCGCGTATTGTCGCGTCTCATCGACCTCGCGCTTGGCGCGGGCGCGGATATTGGCGTTCTCGGCCTCGGCGCGCATCCAGCGGTCGTTCATCGCCGCGAGTTCGGCCTCGAGTTCCTGAATACGCGCCGAAGCCGCTTGCATCAGCGCTTCGGGGCTGCTCGGCGCCTCGGACTCAGCGCTGGGCATCGGGGAGGGGGCTTCCTGGGTCATGGCGCTCAGTTAGGGCGCGCCGCGGCGCGAGGCAAGAGCCCCGCCAGCTTTAAGAAACCGGCAATTTTCTGCGCGTAGGATCGCCCTCGTCCTGACATTACGCTGTTTTAGGAGAAGATGGTATGCGCCTCCTCGCCTCGCTCTCGATCGGCCAGAAACTCGCCGCCGGCTTCGCCCTCATTCTGCTCCCGCTGGCCGTGGGCAGCGGCTTTGATTTCTGGGAGCTCGGCGTGCTCCGCCAGGACAACGAACTCACGGCCCATTCCTTCGCGATCCTCAGCGCCGCGCATCAGGTCGAACTCGCGATGGTCAATCAGGAAACCGGTCTCCGCGGCTTTCTGATCAGCGGCGATGCGAAATTCCTCGAGCCCTACCGCGCGAGCGAGGCCCTGTTCAGCCATGCGGTCGCCGATCTCCGCCAGCAGGTCGTCAGTACCGACCAGCAAGAGCGGGTGGAGGCGATCGCGAAAGCCGGACAAGCGTGGCAGCATTATGCCGAGGCCGAAATCGCCGCGGTCAATGGCGGCAAGATGGATGACGCGCGCGACCGCGAAGCGGGCGGCGCCGGCAAGGCGCAGATGGATGCCGTCCGCGCCGATCTGACGCAATTCGAGAAGACCGCAGCCGAGCGTTTCGCGGCGCGCCAGGTCGAGCAGAACAGGACGCTTGCGACGATCAAATATGTCTCGCTCGCGGGTGGTGCGGTGCTGATCGGGCTCGCCATCGCCGCGGTGCTGTTCCTGATGCGCAGCATCGTCGTGCCGCTCCAGAAACTCACCGCGACCACCACCCGGCTTGCGGAGGGCGATCTCGCCGCCGAAGTCACCGAGACCGAACGCCGCGACGAGACCGGGGCGCTCGCGCGCGCGATCGGCGTTTTCAAGCAGGCGGTCGCCGATGCCCGCCGGCTGGAGGCCGAGCAGCAGGCGGCGAGTGCGGCGCAGCTCACTCGGGCGCAAACGGTCGATCGCCTGGTCGGCGAGTTCGATGCCAAGCTGCGCGCCGAACTCGATGGCCTCGCCGGGGCCGCAACCACGCTGAACGAGGTCGCCAACGCCATGCGCGCGACCGCCAGCCGCACCAGCGACCAGGCGCTCGCGGTCGCCAGCGGCGCCACCCAATCCTCGGCCAATGTCCAGACCGTCGCCGCCGCCGCCGAGGAACTCGCCGCCTCGATCCACGAGGTCTCACGCAATATCGGCGCGTCTGCGACGATTGCGCTCCGCGCGCGGAGCGAGGCGGAGCGGACCGACGAGGCGGTGCGCGGGCTTTCGGAGGCGGTGCAGAAAATCGGCAGCGTGGTCGCGCTGATTTCCGATATCGCCGGCCAGACCAATCTGCTCGCGCTCAATGCGACGATCGAGGCGGCGCGCGCCGGCGATGCTGGCAAGGGCTTCGCGGTGGTGGCGAGCGAGGTCAAGTCTCTGGCGACACAAACCGCCCGCGCGACCGAAGACATCGCCAAGCAAATCGCCGCCGTCCGCGACGTTACCGCCGGCGTGGTCAGCGCCATTGCGACGATCAACGAAACCATCGCCGAGATGAGCGGCATTGCGAGCAACGTCGCCAGCGCCGCTGAGGAGCAGACGGCGGCAACCCAGGAGATCACCCGCAACATCGCCGAAGCCGCCCGCAGCACGGCGGAAGTCTCCGAAACCATCGGCGGCGTGAGCGAGGGCGCGCGCGAAACCGGCGCCGCCGCGAACCAGGTGCTTGCCGCCTCTGGCACCCTCGGCGAGCAATCCGAGACGCTGCGGCACAATATCGCCCATTTCCTCGAACAGATGCGCGCCGCCTGAGCGGCAGCGCCGCAGGCGCCGCCGCACGGAGAAAAGTTTTTTGGTTCTTTTTTTCAAAAAAGAACCTTTCTTCGTGCTTTTCTCTCACTCCCCCGCCAGCGCCGAAAATACGTCGCCCGCCGGCGCCTGGCCGAGAATATGGGCGCGGTGCCAAAGGGCGTAAAAGAGCAGCGTCCACGCCGCTTGCCCGTGGTGCCGGCCGCCCGCCGCGCGGAAGAGGGCGCGGACGCGGTCCGGGTGAGCGATTTCGGCGATGCCGGGCGATGCCGCGACCAAGGCGCCGAGGCGTTCGCCGTCTTCGGCGATCCAGGCGCCGACCGGCACGGTGAAGCCTTGTTTGCGGGCAAAGGGCCGCGCCGCTTTCTGATGCGCGGCAAGCCAGGCGCGGAGCAGATATTTTCCCATCCCGTTGCGGATTTTCAGCCGGTCGGGGAGGCGAAACACGGCGTCGGCGACGCCGCGATCGAGAAATGGCGTCCGCCCCTCGACGCCGTGCGCCATCAGGCAGCGATCGAGCTTGAGCAGGAGGTCGTTTGGCAGCCATTCGGCGATGTCGCTCGCCTGGGCCGCCATCAGGCGGGTGCGGCCGGGGCTGGCGGCGGCCTCGGCGGCGGCGATGCCGTCGCGCCAGGCGCCGGAGCGGGCGCGGAGAACGCCGGGGACGCGGTCGAAAATCCCCCGCCCGCGCATCACCCGGCCGCCGAGGAACCAGGGACGCATGGCGCTGCGATAGCGGCCGTAGCCCGCGAACATCTCATCACCGCCTTCCCCCGAGAGCACCACTTTGACCGCCTGCCGCGCGGCGCGGCCGAGGAACCAGGTCGGGATGATGGCGAAATCCGCTGCCGGGTCGTCCATCGCGGCGACGATCTCGGGGAGATGGCGCCAGACCATGGCGCGCGAAATTTCCATCGTCTCATGCCGGGCGCCGGCGGCGCGGGCGAGCGCTGCCGCCGCCTCGCGCTCGTCCGCCGCGCCGGGCACGTCGAACCCGGCGGTGAAAGCGAGCACCGGCGCGGCGTTGAGGCGCGCCATCATGGTGAGGAGGGCGGCGCTGTCGATCCCGCCGGAGAGAAAGAGGCCGTAGGGCACGTCGCTCCGCTGATGCAGCGCGACGGAGTCGGCGAGCGCGGCATCGAGCCGGGCGAGTGCTTGCGCCTCGTCGATCACCTCCGGCCCACCTGCGGGCAGCGCCGGCGTGTGGCGGCGTTCGATCACGTGCCCGTCGGCCGCGACCAGGATTTCTCCCGGCAAAACCCGCTGGATGCCGGGATAGATCGTCGCCGCGCCGGTGGTGAATTGGAGTTGCAGCAGCTCCTCGCGGCTCTCCGGGGCAACGGCGCGCGCCACCACGCCGGCGGCGAGCAGCGCCTCGGGCTCGGAGGCGAAAACCAGCCCCTCCGACCCTTGCGCGAGATAGAGCGGCTTGATGCCGAACGGGTCGCGGGCGAGCACGAGGCGGCGGGCGGCGCGGTCATGGAGCGCGATCGCATACATCCCGCGCAAGGCACCGACGAAGCCAAGCCCGTCTTTGTGCCAGAGATGCAGCGGCGGTTCGCAATCGCTCGCGGTTGCGAAGCGCGGCGGTTGCGGCCCTTGGCTGAGCGCGTCATGCAGTTCGCGGTAATTATAGATCTCGCCATTGGCGACCAGGGACGCGGCGCCGGCATGGAGCGGCTGGCGGCCGCCGGCGAGATCGATGATCGCAAGCCGCGTCTGCACGAGCCCGACGCGGCCGGCGATTTCCTCGCCCATGCCGTCCGGCCCGCGATGGGTGAGCGCCGCGGCAAGGCGCGCGAGCCGCAGCGGCGCCGGCGCCGGCGCCTCGGCGCTCGCTTGCACCCCAGCGATGCCACACATCAGCGCGCGCCCGGCGCCTGGGCCGGCGCGGCGGGACGGACGATCCGAACTCGAAAGCGCTGCATGCCCTTCCATCCCCTATTTTCGCCGCCAAAGCCAGGGGGCTTGCCGCCCCGCGCCGCGCCGCCCATGTCACCCCCATGACAGAGCTTGCCGAGCTTTCCGACCGCGGCGTGATCACCCTCGCCGGCGCCGATCGCGTTGCCTTTCTCCAGGGTCTGGTCTCGAACGATGTCGCGCTGGCCGCGCCGGGACGCGCTGTTTTCGCCGCTTTCCTCACCCCGCATGGCCGCTGGCTCGCCGATTTCCTGATTTTTTCCGACGGCGAGCGGCTGTTTCTCGATGGCGCGCGGGCGCAGATCGCCGATCTTCTCCGTCGCCTCGGGCGCTATCGGCTGCGCATGGACGTGACGCTCACCGAGGCGGACGCGATGCGCGTTTATGCCGCCTGGCATGGCGCGCCGGACGGGTTGCCGGCGGCGGCCCTCAAAGCCGCCGATCCGCGCCACCCCGAGGCCGGCACGCGGATCCTGAGCCCGCTCGCGCTCGCCACCAACGCGAGCCAAAAGGATTGGGACGCGCATCGCCTTCGCCTCGGCCTGCCCGATGGTCCGCGCGACCTCGAGGCCGGCGAGACCCTGCTCCTCGAAGCGCGTTACGACGAATTCCAAGCGATTTCCTGGACCAAAGGGTGCTATATGGGCCAGGAGCTGACCGCCCGCACCCGCTATCGCGGCCTGGTCAAGCGCCGCCTCGTCCCGGTCATGGTCGAGGGCGAGGGCGATTGCCCGCCCCCCGGCACGCCGATCCTGAGCAAGGGCGAGGCGGTCGGCATGCTGCGCTCGGGGCGGGAGGGTCTGGCGCTCGCGATGCTTCCGAATCCGCTTCCGCCCGGCCCCTTCACCGCCGCCGGGCGCCGCCTCGTCGCCCGCGCAACCCCTGGGTGAGCGTGGCGGCCAGGGTCAGGCTTTCTCGACCTGGCTATATTCGAGATCGACCGGGGTTGCGCGGCCGAAGATCGAGACGCTGACCTTGACCCGGCCTTTCTCCTCGTCCACCTCCTCGACCGTGCCGTTGAAGCTGGTGAATGGCCCTTCGGCGACACGGACATTTTCGCCGACCTCAAACAGCACCGCCGGGCGCGGATGCTCGGCGCCCTCCTTGGTCTGGTTCATCACCCGCTCGGCCTCGGCGTCGCTGATCGGGCTCGGGCGCTGCCGGCCGCCAAGAAATCCCGTGACCTTCGGCGTATCCTTGACGAGGTGCCAAGCCTCGTCGGTCAGCTCCATGTGGACGAGGACGTAGCCGGGGAAGAATTTGCGCTCGGCATTGACCTTCTGGCCGCGCCGCAGCTCGACCACTTCCTCGGCCGGGACGAGAATGTCGCCGAACTGATCGGCAAGCCCCTTCTGCGCCGCCTGCTCCTTGATCTGCTGGGCGATTTTCTTCTCGAAACCGGAATAGACATGCACCACGTACCAGCGCTTGGCCATCACGCAACTCCCATTCCGCAAAACGCTGCTCTGCCGCTCTGTCGCCGCATGTGCGCGCTCACCCGCCAAATCCAAACAACGCCTTGACCCCGAGCCCGACCACCTGATCGATCACGAAGAAAAACAGCGCCGCCAGCGCCGCCAGCGCGACGACCAGGGCGGTGGTGATCACCGTCTCCCGGCGGGTGGGCCAGGTGACCCTGCCGCCCTCGATGCGCACCTCGCGCAGAAACTTCGCCGGATTGACCGCCACGCCGCCCATTCCCCTTGTCACCATGCCACACGCGAGGCCGGACACCACGGCCGCCCGCGACCCATCACGCCGCGACCCACAACGCCGCGCCTCACGCGCCGCGCCGCGTGGCAGGGGTGGAGGGTCTCGAACCCCCAGCCTCCGGTTTTGGAGACCGGCGCTCTAGCCAATTGAGCTACACCCCTCCGCGCCGCGCGAAGGCGCTAGACACAATGCGGTGCGCCCCATGTCAAGAGCTTTCGCCGGCAGTCCCGCGACAAGCGGGCGCCGGCCGCCTGGCCGGCCGGGCGACGAGCGCGACCCCGGCTGCCGCCAGCGCCATCCCGAGCCAGGCGAACGGCGGGATGCCCTCCCCGGTCAAGAGCCAGGCGATCACCGCCGCGGCTGGCGGGACGAGAAAGAAGAGCGCCGAAACCCGCGCGACCGCCCCCCGCCGGATCATCGCCAGCAACAGGCTCACCGCGACCAGCGAATTGGCGAGGACGAGATAGGAGAGCGCGCCCAGGAGCGGCGCCGTCCAACGCACCCGCATCGGCTCGAGGGCGGCGGCGAAGCCCAGCGTCACCACGAAGCCGACGGCATATTGCACAGTGATCGCGCTCAGCGGGTGATGCGCCGGGCCGGTGCGTTTTTCATAGAGCGTCCCCGCCGTCATTCCGGCGAGCGCGAGCCCGGCCCAGAGCAGCCCCGCCGCCGTCACCTGGCCAACCCCGGCGCGCGAGACGATCACCACCACCGTCCCGACCAGCCCGAGCGCGAGCCCGAGCCAATGCCGGCCGCCAACCGCGCCGCCAACGATGACGGGCGCGAGGAGGGCAACCAGAATCGGCTGCAACGAGGTGATCAGCGCGAGCCCGCTGGCAGACAGCCCGAATTCCTCGGAGAGATAGCAGCCGGCGAAATAGCCGAACTGAATGAGCAGCCCGACGACGACGAGATCCCGCCACTCGCGCCCGCGCGGCCGGCGCGGCCGCCAGAGCGCGATCGCCGGGGCGAGACACGCCAGCACCAAAGCGTAGCGGAGGGCGAGAAAGGTCAGCGGGTCGGCGTAAGCGAGCCCGATCTTGATGCAGATGAAGCCGGACGACCACAGCACCAGGAATATGACCGGCGCCAGCAGAAAGGGATCGAACCCGCGCCGCCCCGCGCCGCCCTGTGCTGCCCCGCCCTGTGCTGCCCCGCCCTGTGCTGCCCCGCCCTGCGCCGCACTCGCTCCCGTCACGGCTGGAGCGGGTGAGGGGAATCGAACCCCCATAACCAGCTTGGAAGGCTGGGGCTCTACCATTGAGCTACACCCGCGCTGTTGACAACCACCTTGCGGCCAAACGGCAAAGCAGGGGTTTTCTAGACAGTCAGCGCCTTGGCCGCAAGCGAAGGGTCTTGCGCCGGCGCGCGCATTACCCGCACGCGAGGCGTTCCGGCTGATCGCAGCGCGGGCCGCGAAGCCCATCGAGAAGCGGCTGTAAAATGGCCGTCTCCGGCCGCCACGGCGGGTGGAGATCGCGGCGCAGCGTTTGGCGAACCTGCACGGCGCTTTCGCTGCGAACAACCCGCGCCGTCCGATGAAAGGACAAGCACGCATCATCCCAGGGCAAACCGCAATGGGCCAGCAGCCTTTGCACCTGTCCGGGGAAATCGTCGATCAGGTCTTCAAGGTGCAGATCGAGCACGATCCCGGGCGGGAGGACCTCCGCCCAATGGGCCATCAATCCATCATAGGCGTGATAATAACGGCCGAGTTCGCCGAGATCGTAGCTGAATGGGACATCATGGAACAATTTGGCGAAACAGGAGAGGCAGGTATCGACAGGGTCTCGCCGGCAATGAATGACCCGCGCCTGCGGCAGGGCCATGTGGATGAGGCCGAGATTGAGGAAATTGAAGGGATATTTGTCGGCCACGCGGGCATAGCGCCCGGGCGCCGCGGCGGCCTCCAACCGGGCGAGGTAGCGCTCCCCGAGAGCAACCAGGTCGGCCTCGGTAAACCCCGCTGATCCGCCGCTTGCGCGTTCCGCCAAGGTCGCCACAGCCTCGGGCAGCGCCGCAATCTCACCGGCGCCGAAAACGGCGGGGTGGCTCGCGAGGATTTGCTCTACCAATGTCGTCCCCGAGCGCGGCATGCCGACGATGAAAATCGGCAGCGCCGACCGGCTGCGCTCGCCGCTCGCCGTCGCGATCATCTCGCGCGTGAACGTCGCCCGGACACCCTCGAACACGCGCAGCATCGCCGCTTCGTTATAGACGAGGCGTGTTCTCTCGAGGGCGTTTCCACGAAGGAGATGGTCGAAAGCGGCCGCATGACGCCCGGCCCGCCGCAGCACCTCCGCCAGTCCGAAATGAAGCGCGATCCTATCTGAGTCCGGCATCGCCCCGCCCGCCTCGAGCAAGGACGTCATGGCCGAAAACAGCGGGTCTTCGCAGGTCAGCCTGCCGCATTGCGCGAGCGCGCGATAATAATGGCCTTGGCTCGGGGCCAATGTGATGGCGTCGCGATAGGCGGTGTCCGCCTCGTCGAAATGGCCGAGGGCACGCAAGACATCGCCAAGACCCTTGAACGCCGCGTGCGACGTGGGATCGAGCGCGAGCGCGCGGCGATAAGACTGGGCTGCCTCGCTTTCCCGGCCCAAGCGCGCAAGCGCGAGGCCGATATTGTAATGAATCCCCGCGGCCAGCGGGCAAAGGGTGCGCGCCGTCTCGTAGCAGGCGAGCGCTGCCACGTAATCGCCGCGGGCAGCGAGGTGATTGCCCTTGGCGAAGCTCTCGGAAGCCTGGGCGGAAGGGGGCGATATCGTCATAGACCGAACAGAGAATTATCTCGCCCACCACTGTCCCCGCTTTCGCTTAAGGAAAGGTTTCGACCGCCCCGCCGCTTGCCCGGCGTTGGCAGCAGTGATGCCCCGCGCCCCGTGAGATCGAGGCTTTACCTCTTCGGGGCGATGCGGCAGGCTTGCGCCATGAGCATCATCCTCCATGACCTCGCCGGCGCTGACCCCGCGCTTCGCTTCAGCCCTTATTGCTGGCGCACCCGTTTCGCCCTGGCCCATAAGGGGCTCGCGGTCGAGACCGTGCCATGGCGCTTCCACGAGACCGCGCGCCTTGCCGCCTTGGGCGCGGAAAAAGTGCCGGTGATCGAGGATCATGGCCGCGTGGTCACCGATTCCTGGGCGATCGCCGCTTATCTCGAAGACACCTACCCCGACCGGCCGAGCCTGTTCGGCGGCCCGGGTGGGCTCGCCCATGCGCGCTTCTTGAACGCCTGGGCCGACGCCATCCTCAATGCCGGGGCCGTCTCAATGGTTGCCGCCGATATCTGGGCGGCGCTCGATCCGCGCGATCAGCCCTATTTCCGCCAGAGCCGCGAAGCGCGCCTCGGCGGCACGCTGGAAGACCTCGCCGCCGGGCGCGAGGCGCGGCTCGCGGGATGGCGCCACAGCCTGACCCCGCTTCGTCTGGTGCTCCGCGCCCAACCCTGGCTCGGCGGGGCGGCGCCGAGCTATGCCGATTACATCGTCGCCGGCAGCCTGCAATGGCCGCGCGTGATCAGCCAATTTCCGCTGCTCGCCGACGATGACACGCTGCGCCCCTGGTTCGATCGGGTGCTGGCGCTGTTTGACGGGCTCGGCGCCCGGGCGGCGCGCGTCGGCGCTGGCGGCGCCTGAGGGAGGGGCGGGATGGTCGCCGCGATGACACGGGCTGTTTTGGGCTTCGTTGCGGCCGCCATCGCGGTGCTGACGTTCGAGCAAGCGATGTGGGAGGCACTGCACCTCCTCGCTAGCCCCGCGATGGCGCTGCCGGCGCCCTATCCGATGGACCCGGTGATCCCGTTCGGCCTGCCGCGGGTTGCGAATTACTGCCTGCTCTGCGGGATCGGCGGCGCCGTGTTCGGCCTCGCTTCCCCCTGGCTGCGCGGGCCGCTTTGGCTCTGGGGTCTCGTGCTCGGGGTCATCGTCGCCGCCGCCGGGCTGATTTTGGTCTCCGGGGTCAGGCATTTCCTGCCCGGCGCGCGCTGGATCCCGCTCAAATATTACACCGAGATCATGACCATCGTGCTCACCTATGGCCTGCCGATGAGCGGCGCCCTCGCTTCGCCGCAGACCTGGCTTCGTTCGCTGCTGGTCGATGGCGCGTGGGGCCTGGGCTTTGGCCTCATTCTGTCCTGGCTCGGGGTGCGGCGCGCGCGGCGGTGAGGGCGAAGAGGCGTCAGGGCGGCGCTGGCAGGGATTTGATGTAGCGCGCCAAAGCGTCCACCTGCTCGGCCGAAAGCGTGTTCGCGAAACCCGGCATTTCGCCTGGCGCGCCGTTTTCGATCCGCGCCCGGATCTCGTCCTCGCTCATCGCCGTGCCGGCGAGCCGCGGCGCCTTGTCGGCGGCAAGCCCGTAAGCGCCGTGGCACCAGCCGCAATGGCGGGCAAAGAGTTTTTTCGCGTCGATCGGCGGCGGCGCATCCGCGAGCGCCCCGGCGGCGGCGAGCCCGAAACAGCAAAGCACCAAAAGCGGGGTCGCCAATCGTCGCATCCGTTCCTCGCATGGCGGCGATCGCGCCACTAGTCCGCGGGCTCGCGCTGTGTCAAGAAATCTCTCAATATCCCACGCCCGGCCACGAGAGAGACGCCATGCGCACCGCACCGCTCCCCAAAGCCCCCTCCGCGATCGCCTGGCGCGCTTTGGGGCGCACCTTGGCGCTGGCGCTCGCGCTGATATCTGGCGCCGCTGCCGCCCAGTCGCCGACGACCCCGCCGCCGCGCCCGGTGAGCGCCGACCTGCTGCGCCACCCCGATCCCGCCGATTGGCTGATGTGGCGCCGCACCTATGACGGCGCCGGCTTCAGCCCACTCAAGGAGATCACCCCGGAGAACGTCAAGACCCTGGGGGTCGCCTGGACCTGGTCGCTCACCAGCGGGCCGACCGAGACCACGCCGCTCGTCCATGATGGCGTCCTCTATGTCTGGAACTACGGCGACAAGGTGCAGGCGCTCAATGCCGCGACCGGCGATCTGCTCTGGGAATATCGCCGCGATCTTCCCGATACGCTCGTCGAGGCCCGCGGCAACGATCTCACCAAGCGCAACATGGCGCTCTATGAGGGCGAGATCATCATCGCGACCTCGGATGTCCATCTCGTCGCTCTCGATGCCCGCACCGGCAAGGTGATCTGGGATCACGCGGTCGCCGATTGGCGGCAGGGCTGGCGCTATACCAGCGGCCCGATGGTTGCGAACGGCGTCGTGCTGCAGGGCATGACCGGCTGCGGCAACGGCGAGCCCGGCGGCTGCTTCATCACCGGGCACGACGCGAAGACCGGCGCCGAAAAATGGCGGGTCTGGTCGGTCGCTCATCCCGGCGATCCGAACAGTGAGAGCTGGAACGGGGTGCCGCTCGAACGCCGCTATGGCCTCTCGGTCTGGGCCGCCGCCTCCTTCGATCCGGATCGCGGCCTCGCTTATTTCGGCATCGCCGAACCCTACCCTTGGATTGCCGAGATGCGCGGAACGCTGCCCGCGAAATCCGCGCCCGGCGTCACCAACACCGCGCTCTATTCTGATTCGACGCTCGCGATCGACGTCGCCACCGGCAAGATCAAATGGTATTATCAGCATCTCCCCAACGACACCTGGGACATGGACGACGCCTTCGAGCAGATCCTCGTCGATCTCCCGATCGATGGCGTGATGCGCAACATGGTCGTCACCACCGGCAAGCTCGGCATGATCGAGGCGGTCGATCGCGGCTCGGGGAGCTGGCTCTGGGCCAAGGAGACGGTGCCGCAAAACATCGTCGACGCGATCGACCCCAAGACCGGCGCCAAAACCATCAACGCCGCCTCGATCCCGCATATCGGTCAGACGACGATGAATTGCCCCTCCGATCCCGGCGCCCGCGGCTGGCCGGCGACGGCCTACGACCCCGAGCGCAAGACGCTCTTTCTGCCGCTCAATGAATTCTGCGCCTATACCACGCCGCTGCCGCTCAAGCCCGGCGAGACCTATCAGGGCGGCGGCGGGCGGGCGACGTTCGCGCGCAACCTGGTCCCCGGGAGCGACGGCAATATCGGCCGGATCGATGCGGTGAAGCTCACCGACCGGGCGACGAGCTGGTCATTCCGCTTCCCCGCCCCGGCGACCAGCGCGGTTTTGCCGACGGCGGGCGGCGTCGTCTTCGCCGGCGCCTGGGATCGCGTCTTCCGCGCCCTCGACAGCGCCACCGGCAAGGTGTTGTGGCAGATCCGCACCAATAACGCCGTCAACAGCTTCCCGATCAGCTATGCCGTCAATGGCCGGCAATATGTCGCGATCGCGGTCGGCAACGGCTCCGGCCAGGGGCAAGAGCTATCGACGCTGGTGCCGAACATCGCGCTTCCAGACGAAGGCGCGGTGCTCTGGGTTTTCGCCTTGCCGGAGACGCACTGACCGGGTCGGGCGGTCAGGGCTCGGCGGCTTGCGGGGCGAGGGTGCGGGCGCGCGGCAGATCCAGCGTCACGCGGGTGCCGATCTCGGGCTTCGATTCGATGGCGAGGCGGCCGCCATGGGCCTCGATCAGGCTGCGCGCCAGGGTCAGACCGAGACCGAGGCCGCGGCTGTCGGCGATGCGGCGTGGCGGCTCGGCGAGCCCCGCCGGTTCGGCATGCACCAACCCCGCCCCTTCGTCGGTGATGATCAGCGCGAGCCCGCCAGGGTGCGTCTCGGCGCTGATTTCGATCCAGTCGCCATGGCCAGAGCTGCGCGCGGCGTGGCTCAGGGTGCGGAGCAGCACCTGACGAAAAGCCCGCCGGTCGGCGCGCAGGGTGATCTCCGCCAATTCCGGCGCAATTCGCCATTTCCGCCGGCTCGGCCCGAGGGTCGCAACCACGGTCGCCACCGTTTCCTCGATCAGCGGGCCGAGCGCCAGCGCCTCGTCATGAAGAACGGGTTGCTGGCGCGCCGGGTGGAGATGCTCGTCGAGATCGTCGGCGAGGCTGAGCAGCGTTCGGCTCAGCGTCTCGATCGCCGCCGGGGCCGCATGCCGCGCCGCCGGGTCGGACCCTTCCGCCGCCAGCACCTGCGCCTGGCCATGAAGGCGCAGCGTGGTCTGGCGCAGCTCATGCACGGAAAGGGCAACCAGCCGGGTCAGCGCCGCGCACCGTGCTTCGGCCTGATCGGCCGCTTGCCGTGCCAGCCAACGCGCCTGGCGCGCACGCTGCAGCGGGCGCAGGAGGGCAACCCCAGCCGCCACACCGCCGAGCAGGAAAGAGGCCAATGAAAAAACCAGAATAGTCTCGCTCATGACACGAGACTAACTCCGCAAAAGCAAAAGCCTGGTTAACGTCGTTCAGCGGCCTCGCGAACCGATTTTTCGCGAAGCAAATCTCTCAGGCGGCGGCTTGCGCGCGGCGGGCCTGGGCGCGAAGCAGGCGGCGTTTCAAAACCTGCGCTTCCGCCGGCAGTTTGCGCGCCGGCGTTGCGATCAGGAAGGCATCGATGCCGCCATTATGCTCGATGGTGCGAAGTGCGCGCGTCGTCACGCGGAGCGTCACCTCGACGCCAAGCACATCCGAGAGCAGGGAAGTTTCCTGAAGATTGGGCAGGAACCGGCGGCGGGTCTTGTTGTTGGCGTGGCTGACGTTATTGCCGGTCAGCACGCTTTTCCCGGTGATCTGGCAGCGGCGGGACATCGCGAAATCCATTTCCTGAAGCCGATGGACGCAAAAACGAAAACCCGGCACGGCGTTCGCCACGCCCGGGCGACAGGCTTATCCCCAAACCCGCCGCCGCCGTCAAGCGCCAGGGGAAGAGAAGGGCAAGATCGTTCTTTTTTGAAAAAAAGAACCAAAAAACTTTTGTCCGTTGGGCAGTGCCGCAGGCACTGCCCGCTCCGAAGATGCTCGCCGCTCCAAGGGAACGGGGAAAAGGTCTTTTTGCTTCTTTTTCTTCAGAAAAAGAAGGACTTACTTTTATACGCCCGCTAACCGCGCGCGCGCATGATCCGTGCTTTGTCGCGCTGCCAGTCGCGGGCGGCGATGGCGGCGCGTTTGTCGGCTTTTTTGCGCCCCTCGCCGAGGCCGAGCAGCAATTTGGCGCGGCCACGATCGTTGAAATGGATCTGAAGCGGCACCAGGGTCACGCCTTCGCGCGAGACCGCGCCGGCGAGTTCGCGGATTTCCTTGCGCTTGAGCAAAAGCTTGCGTGGCGCGCGCGGCTCAAAGCGCGACAGCACGCCACCCTGGTATTCCGGGATATAGGCGTTGAAGAGGTAGATTTCACCCTCGCGCTCGCCGGCCCAGGCCTCGCTCAAGGTGGCGCGGCCGAGACGGAGCGATTTCACCTCCGCCCCCTTGAGCACGAGGCCGGCCTCGACGGTGCGGCCGATCGCGTAATCGAACCGCGCCTTGCGGTTTTGCGCCGCAACCCCGGTGGTGATCATGCGTGGGCCCTTCTCGCCCTTGCCGGCCATCGCCGCGATCCCGCGCCGGTCAGGCGATGAGGCCGAGCCCGGCCATCGCCGCGCGCACCCGTCCGGCGGTCGCATCGGCGATCGGCGCCAGCGGCAGACGGCAGTGCGCCGCAGAAAAGCCGAGCAGGGAGGCGGCGAATTTCACCGGCCCCGGGCTGGTCTCGGCGAAGAGCGCGTCATGCAGCGGCAAAAGCCGGTCCTGGATCGCCATCGCCTCATCGATCCGCCCTTCCGCCCAGGCGCGCTGCATGCTCGCGCAGAGTTTCGGCGCGACATTGCCGGTGACGCTGATGCAGCCATGGCCGCCAGCCGCGAGGAAGGCGAGCGCTGTATGGTCCTCGCCGGAAAGCTGGCAGAAATCCGGGCCGCAGGCGGCGCGGGTGTGGAGCGGGCGGGCGAGATTGGCGGTCGCGTCCTTGACGCCGACGATATTCGGATGTTTCGCCAGCCGCGCCATGGTCTCGACACTCATGTCGATGACGCTGCGGGGCGGGATGTTGTAGATGATGATCGGCAGATCGACGGCGTCGGCGATCGCCGTGAAATGAAGAAAAAGCCCTTCCTGGGTCGGTTTGTTGTAATAGGGCGTGACCACCAGCGCGCCGTCGGCGCCGACGGATCGGGCGTGGCGCGCGAGTTCGATCGCTTCGGCGGTGCTGTTCGAGCCCGCGCCGGCGATCACCGGCACCCGTCCCTTGGCGACGTCGAGCACGATCTCGACCACCCGCTTGTGTTCGGCATGGCTCAGGGTCGGAGATTCGCCGGTGGTGCCGACCGGGACCAGCCCATTCGTCCCCTCGGCGATCTGCCATTCGACGAAGCGCGCCAGCGCCGCCTCGTCCAGCGTACCATCGGCGCGCATCGGGGTGATCAGCGCGACCAGCGAGCCGCGAAACATCGAACCCTTGACCATGATGACCTCCCACCCGACCGGCGGCGAAACCCGCCCGATTATCTACGACCGGCGGGGGATACGCCGCAAGGCCGCGCCGCGCTATAGGGGGGGAATGTCGCACCGCCGAACCGTTTTGCCGCTGCTGCTGCTCCTGCCGCTCGTATTCGCCCCGCCGGTTTGCGCGCAGAGCCCGGCGAACACCCCGGCCAACGACGTCATCGCCGCGATCCGCGGCAATGACTGGCCACGCGCCGCGGCACTCGCGGCGGCGATCGCCGATCCCATCGCCGCCAAGCTCGTCACCTATTATCGCCTGCTCGCCCCGGGCGCCGCGAGCGCCGGCGACATCGCCGATTTCATCGCGGCGAACCCGGATTGGCCGCAGCAGGATCTGCTGGCGCGCCGGCAGGACGAGGCTTTGATCGCGCTCGCCGATGATCGCGCGGCGGCGGCGTTTTGCCTCCGCGCCCCGCCGGTGTTGCCCGAAGCCTGGCTCCGTTGCGCCAATGCCGCGGCGGCGATCGGCGATACCGCGGCGGCGGCGCGGGCCGCGGGCCTTGCCTGGAGCGGCGGCATCGACGACCCGGCGGCCGAGGCCATTCTCGTGGCGCGCTGGCCCGCAGCCCTCACCCCCGCCGCCACCTGGGCGCGTTTCACCCGCCTCTTGCCCCGCAACGCCACTGCTGCCGCGCGCGCTTTGCCGGAAATGACGCCGGCGCAGCAGGCGGCGGCGCGGGCGGCGCTCGCGCTCCACGCCGATCGGCCGGAGGCGGGCGATCTCCTCGCCGCCCTGCCGGCCGCGACACGGGCTTGGCCGTTGGTCTTTTTCGAGACCGCGCGCTGGTTGCGGCGCGCCGGGCGGCTCGCCGACGCGGCCGCACTCTGGCACGCGAGCGGCGTCGCCGCGACCGAGGGTGCCGGCGAGCGTGCCGCCCTCTTCCTCGCCGAGCGCGAAAATCTCGCCCGGCAAATCCTCGCCGGCGGTGATCCTGCCCAAGCCTATGCGGTGATCGCGGGCGGGTTGGCCGGCACCGACGAGCTAGCGCCGGTCACGCGCGTCGAGGGCACGTTCCTCGCCGGGTTCATCGCCCTGACCGCCCTTCACGATCCGGCCCGCGCGGCGCCGCACTTCCAGGCGCTCGCCGCGCTATCGCCGGCGGTCATCACGCAAGCCCGCGCCCATTATTGGCTGGCCCGCACGGCGACCGCAGAGGGCGATCGCGCCGGCGCGCGGGCCGAATATCGGCGTGCCGCGGACTGGCCGGTGACTTTCTACGGCCAGCGTGCCGCCCTCGCGCTCGGCTGGTCGCCGGCGCGGCTGGCTGGGCGCATTCGCGCGCTCCGTGATCCGACCTCAAGCCCCCTCGAGGCGCAGGATTTTGCGCGCCGCGACCTCGCCCGCGCGGCCAACCTCCTCGTGGCATGGGGGGCGGCGAACCGGGCGCGGCCGTTTCTCACCGATCTCGCAACGCGCGCCCCCGAGCCGCGCTATCGCGCCCTCGCCGCGCGGCTCGGTCTCTCCTTCGGCCTGCCCGATGTCGCGGTCGCGATCGCGCGGCGCGCCGGGCGCGATGGCGCGATGTTGCCCGAAGCCGGCTGGCCGCTCGCGGTCGATGTGCCGCCGCGGCCGCTCCCGCCGGCGACGGTGCTCGGCCTGATCCGCCAGGAAAGCAGCTTCGACATCGCCGCCGTGAGCCCGTCGGGCGCGCTCGGGCTGATGCAGCTTCTGCCCGCTACCGCCCGGCAGGTCGCCCACACGCTCGGTCTTGCGCTGGTGAGCGGCGATCTCACCCGCGATGCCAGCCTCAATATCCGGCTCGGCTCTGCTTACCTTGCCGCGCTGTTGGGCCGCTTCGACGGCGCCTTGCCGCTGGCGCTCGCCGCCTATAATGGCGGGCCGAGCAACGTTGCAGCCTGGCTTGCCGCCAACGGCGATCCGCGTGGAGACCCCTCCGAGACCGCGATGATCGACTGGATCGAGCGCATCCCCTTCGGTGAGACGCGCAATTACGTCGAACGGGTCGCCGAGAATATCGTCATCTACCAGGCCAAGCGGCATGAGCCGTTCAGGGATCCGCTCGCGCCATGAAAACCGCCTTCGCGCGCGCCATTGCGAGCGGCGGCGGTGTCGGGTTTCTGCCGCGCGCCCCGGGCACGTGGGCGAGCCTGTTCGCGGCTGTGGTGGGGGCGGCGCTGCTGGCGCTGGGGCACCATGCGCTGCTGGCAGCGGTGCTGCTGGCGGCGATCGGCGGTCTTTGGGCGATCGCTGAGGCCGGCGCCGGGGGCCATGATCCGGGCTGGGTGGTGATCGATGAGATCGCTGGGCAATGGCTCGCTTTGCTGCCGCTCGGCGCGCCGCGGTTTTGGCCGATCCTGCTCGGCTTCGCGCTCTTTCGGCTGTTCGATATTTGGAAACCGGGGCCGATCGGCGGGCTCGACCGCCGCCATGACACGCTCGGCGTGATGGGCGATGATCTCGTCGCCGGCGGTTTCGCTGCGGCGATTTTGTGGCTGGTGCAGAGAGGGGGAGGCTGGTGATGGTTCCGGAGGAGGACGAATATCGTGCGGCGGAGGCTTTGCTCGGCCGTCTTCGCGCGCGCGGGCTCAGGCTTGCGACCGCGGAAAGCTGCACCGGCGGGCTGGTCGCCGCCCTGATCACCGCAATTCCCGGGGCGAGCGACGTGTTCGGCCATGGCTTCGTGACCTATGCGAATGAAGCGAAAATCGACTTGCTGGGCGTGCCGGCGGCGTTGCTCGCGGCTCATGGTGCGGTGAGCGAGGCGGTTGCGCGGGCGATGGCAGCGGGGGCGCTGGCGCGGGCCGCGGCCGGGGTCGCGCTTGCCATTACCGGCATCGCCGGGCCCGGCGGTGGGAGTGCGGAAAAACCGGTGGGGCTGGTCTGGTTCGGGCTTGCGCGCGCTGGCGAGGTGCGGGCGCTGTCACGAAAATTCCTCGGCAGCCGCAACGAGATCCGAGCGGCCGCGACGAGGGAAGCGATTAATCAGCTTCAGGATTTTCTCAACTGAACGCGAGCGTCACGCGTGGGCAGGCGGGTCGAGCCGCGAAATGGCGACGAGAACCGGGGGGAATGCCTCCCCCCGGTCTTTCGCTGTGGCGTTGCGCCGATGGCCTTGCGGCGTGATCAGTTCTGCGTCGCGCCACCCGCCGCCGGTGCTGGCGCGGCGTTCGCCGCCGGTGCGGCCTTCTTGGTCGACTTCTTGTGCGCGGATTTCTTCATCTTGTGATGCTCATTCGGAGCCTTCTGGTCGGTCTGAGCCTCGGTGCCCTGGGCCTTCTGGTCACTCTGCGCGAAGGCCGGTCCGGCGAGGAGCAGGACGGCGGCCAACGCAACCACGAAACGCTTCATACTTATTCTCCTTGGTGTCGCTCGCGACGAATCTAAGTTGCCCGGCTCGATGCGCCGGCCCGTAACCGCTAATCATTCCGCCCGCCCGCGGTCAAGCCCTTAGTCGTCCTCAACTGCTATGCGAAATGATTCGATCGCGAACTCGACGTCCGCGCGTGTGATGTCGAGATGCAACCCGGCCCGCCCACGACCGCGCCCGAAGACGCTGATGAGGACGCCGCGGGCGCGCAGTCGTGCCGCGAGCGTCTCGATCGGAAGACCGTTGGTGAGTTCGAAAAACACCAGATTGGTCTCCGGCGTCTCGACCGCGAGACCCGGAATCGCCGCTAGCCCCTCGGCGAGGCGGGCGGCATTGGCATGGTCCTCGGCAAGCCGCGCGACATGGTGATCGAGCGCGTAAAGGCAGCCGGCGGCAGCGATGCCGCCCTGGCGGAAGGCGCCGCCGAGTCGCTGCTTCCAACGCCAGGCAGCGTCGATGAACGCCGCATCGCCCGCGAGAACGGCACCGATCGGCGCGCCCAACCCCTTGGTGAAATCGAGCCAGACGCTGTCGAACGGCGCCGCCATGTCGGCGGCCGCAATGCCGCTCGCCACCACCGCGTTCAGAAGCCGCGCCCCGTCCATGTGGGTTTTCAAGCCGTGGCGATGGGCGAGGTCGGCGACCGCCGCCAGCGCGGCTTGCGGCCAGACACTGCCGCCGCCGAAATTCGCGGTCTGCTCGACGGCGAGCAAGGTCTGCGGCGCGGCATAGCGATAGCCGCGTGGCGTCAGCGCCGCGTCCAAGGTGGCGGCCTCGAACATCCCGCGCGCGCCGGGAAGGCCGACAACCCGCGCCCCGGCGAGCGCCCAGGGCGCGCCGCCCTCGCTGGTCGCGATATGGGACATTTCGTGGGCGAGAATTTCGTCACCGGGACGGCAATGGGTGAGAATGGCGATCTCGTTGCACATCGTGCCCGAGGGCAGGAACATCGCCGCTTCCTTGCCCAGAAGCGTCGCCATGCGGGCGCAAAGGGCGTTGATCGTCGGATCCTCGCCGCGCTGCTCATCGCCAACCTCGGCCGCCGCCATCGCCGCCCGCATCGCCGGGCTCGGGCGCGATTGGGTGTCGGAAAACAGGTTCACCCTGACCGGCGGCAAAGCCGGATCGGGCAAAGATGGGGCGAGCGCCATCAGGGTTTCGCCGCGGTGACGAGCGGCGAGGCCGGGTTTTGCCGCGCCGGCGGGCCATAGACCTCGCCGGCGCGCTTCAAAAACGCGTTCACCATGCGCCGCACCGCCTCATTGAACACGACGCCGATGGCGGCCTGCAGAATCCGCGAACGGAATTCGAAATCGACGAAGAAATCGACATGTGTTCCCCTCGGGTCGGGCGCGAAGCGCCACTGATTGTTGAGATAGCGGAAGGGGCCGTTTTCATAACGCACGCGAATGAGCGCAGGCCGCTCGAGCGCGACGCGGCTGGTAAAACTTTCGCGAAACGGGCCGAAGCCGATGGTGAGATCGGCGACCACCTCGGCGTCACTCTGGGCCCGCACCCGGGCACCGATGCACCAGGGCAGAAATTCGGGATATTTGCCGATATCGGCGACGAGATCGAAAAGCTGCTCCGGCCGATAGCCGACCACCCGGCGCTCGGCATGGGTCGGCATCGCTAGGCCGCGCAGCCTGCGCTGCGCGCGGCGCGGAGGGCGGCGAAATCGGCGTCGGCGTGATAGGAACTCCGTGTCAGCGGCGAGGCGGCGACCATGGCGAAACCGCGGGCGCGGGCGAGCGCCGCGTATTCGGCGAATTCCTCAGGCGGCACGAAACGATCGACGGCGGCATGCTTGACCGTCGGCTGCAGATATTGGCCGAGAGTGAGGAAATCGACCCCGGCGATGCGCAGATCATCCATCACCTGCATCACCTCGGCGCGGCTTTCGCCCAAGCCCAGCATCAGGCCGGATTTGGTGAATATCGCCGGATCATGCGCCTTCACCTGGTCGAGCAGGCGGAGCGACTGGTAATAGCGCGCCCCGGGGCGGATCGCGGGGTAGAGCCGCGGCACAGTTTCGAGATTATGGTTGAAGACGTCGGGGCGCGCTTGTGCCACCTGCCGCCAGGCCTCGCCCTTGCGCAGGAAATCGGGGGTCAGCACCTCGATCGTGGTGCCGGCGGCGCGGGCGCGAACGGCCTCGATGACGGCGGCGAAATGCGCGGCACCGCCATCGGCGAGATCGTCACGATCGACCGAGGTGATGACGACATGACGCAGACCGAGCCGCGCGATCGCGTCCGCAACCCGCGCCGGCTCATCGCCATCGAGCGGCGCCGGCTGGCCGGTGCGGACATTGCAAAAACCACAGGCGCGGGTGCAGGTATCGCCCATGATCATCATGGTCGCATGGCGGACCGACCAGCATTCGCCGATATTCGGGCAGGCCGCCTCCTCGCAGACCGTATGCAGGCGGTTTTCGGCGAGCAGCGCACGGGTTTCGTGATAGACCGGATGGGTCGGCGCCTTGACCCGGATCCAGGCGGGTTTGCGCGCGATCGGGTTATCCGGCCGGTGGGCTTTCTCGGGATGGCGCGGGCCCGGCGCCGCAACCGCGCCGCCCAGCCGATGATCGATCACAACGCGCATGGCTCTCGCTCTCGCTGTTTCCGCCCGGCGGACCAGACGGCTTTGCCCGAGAAGTAATCGCTCGCGGCGCTCTCTGCAACGCGGCGTGGCGTGCCCATGCCATGCGCGTGGGAAGCGGCCGGAACGCGGCGGCTCGTCTCGGCTTGCGGAGCGTGAGGCCGTCGCGTAAAATCGCGTGGGGAGATTTTCGTCGCAATAATCATCCGCGAGGCATAAAGGCGCGTGGTAAAGGAGTAACGGCCATGACGAGCCGATCCGCGACCGCCGAAACCGAGCCGGCCCCGGTTCCGCGCGAACATGTCCGCCGCGCGCTCGCCCCCTATCTCGCCCTGGCTCCGGGGCGGGCGCTCGCCGATTTTCTGATCGATTATGCGTCTTACGGTGCGGCCATCGCCGGCGTGCTGTTCGCGCCCTGGCTCGCCGCGAAAATTCTTTGCAGCCTCGTCGCCGGCATCAAGATCGCCAATCTCGGCACTCTCGGCCATGACGCGGCGCACGGCAATCTTTTCCGCCGCCGCTGGCAGAACCGCCTGGTCGGCGTTTTAGCCTTTCTCCCCGGCCTCTATAATTTCCGCCTCTGGCTTTACGACCATCACAACATCCACCACATCGTAACGAACGGCGAGCATTGGGATGCCTGGAAGCCGTTCTCGAAAGCGGAATACGACGCCCTGCCGCGTTTTCGCCGCTGGCGCGAGCATCTCTATCGCATGCCGTTCGGGCTGGGCTTTGCGCCCTATTACATCATCGAACGCTGGTGGGTCATGCGGTTCTTCCCGCGCGCATCCTTTCTGCCGGCGCGCTTCATGGCCTCGGCCTGGTGGTATTTCGCGCTGCTCGCGGTCTATCTCGGCGGTTTTCTGGCTTTGCTCGCCTGCGCGCCGCTCTATTCCTCGACCGGCACCGCAACCGCCCTCATCCTCGGCTTCGCGCTGCCGTTCTATGTTTGGCAGATGCTGTTTTCCTTCTCCTCCCTAGTCAACCACACCCACCCCGACATTCCCTGGTTCGACCGCCCGATCGACCGCAAGGGCACCGTGCCGATGGAGCAGATCTCGCTCCATCTCGCCTTTCCCTATTGGTTCGCCCTTTTTGTCCATTTCGTTTACGAGCACCCCGTGCATCACGTGATGCCGCGCATCCCCTATCATCGGCTCTGGGCCGCTCAGCACCATTTAAAAGAGATCGCCCCGCACGATTCCGTGCGTCAGGATTTTTCCTTCGCCTGGCTCAACGACATGCTGCGCCGCTGCAAGCTCTATGATTATGAGCGCAATTGCTGGCTCGATTTCGAGGGCCGGCCGACGGCCGCCTCTCCGCTCAGCGCCGCGCGGCGGGCGGCGGTGGCACGCGGCCGCGGCATGAAGGAAGCCCCGCGAGGCACCCTCGTTGCGGCAGCCGAATAGAGAGGCCAATGTCCGTGAGGCATGAAAGCGCGTGGTGAAGGAGTAATGGCATGACGAGCCGATCCGCGACCGCCGAAACCGAGCCGGCCCCGGTCCCGCGCGAACATGTCCGCCGCGCGCTCGCCCCCTATCTCGCCCTTGCCCCGGGGCGGGCGCTCGCCGATTTCCTGATCGATTATGCGTGTTACGGCGCGGCCATCGCCGGCGTGCTGTTCGCGCCCTGGCTCGCCGCGAAAATTCTTTGCAGCCTCGTCGCCGGCATCAAGATCGCCAATCTCGGCACTCTCGGCCATGACGCGGCGCACGGCAATCTTTTCCGCCGCCGCTGGCAGAACCGCCTGGTCGGCGTGCTGAGTTTTCTCCCCGGCCTCTATAATTATCAGCTCTGGATTTATGATCATCATCAAGTCCATCACCCGTTCAACAATGGCCGCCACCGGGATTCATGGACTCCCCTCTCGAAAGCGGAATACGACGCCTTGCCGCGTTTTCGCCGCTGGCGCGAGCATCTCTATCGCATGCCGTTCGGGCTGGGCTTTGCGCCCTATTACATCATCGAACGCTGGTGGGTGGTGCGGTTCTTTCCGCGCGCGTCCTTGCTGCCGGCGCGCCTTATGGCCTCGGCCTGGCGGTATTTCGCGCTGCTCGTGGTCTATCTCAGCGGATTTCTGGCGTTGCTCGCTTGCGCGCCGCTCTATTCCTCGACCGGCACCGCAACCGCCCTCATCCTCGGTTTCGTGGTGCCGTTCTATGTCTGGCAGACGCTGTTTGCCTTCTCGGTCCTGGTCCACCACACCCACCCCGACATTCCTTGGTTTGACGGCGCCGTCGACCGCAAGGACACCGTGCCGATGGAGCAGATCGCGCTTCATCTCGCCTTCCCCTATTGGTTCTCCTTTCTGGTCCATTTCATTTGCGAGCATCCGGTGCATCACGTGATGCCGCGCATTCCCTATCATCAGCTTTACGCGGCGCAGCGGCGGCTGAATGAGGTGTCGTCCGAGCTGATCGTCTATCAGCGTTTTTCCTTCGCCTGGCTCAACGACATGCTGCGCCGCTGCAAGCTCTATGATTACGAACGCAATTGCTGGATCGACTATGATGGCCGGCCGACGGCCGCCTCTCCGGTCACTGACGCGCTGCGGACGGCGATGGCGCGCAGTCGCGGCACGATGTATGTTCCGCCGCATGGCGCCACGGCGCCGGCGGCGTAGTGCTGCCGGCGCGGAGAAAACCCTACCCGAAGACGCAACCATAAGACGAAAAAGCGGGATTTGCGCCGCCCGCGTGACAAAACGAAAGCAACCCTCTAGAGAATAGCAAGAATTCTATCTCTGGGGGGAAGGTATCGATGTTCAACCAGCTATTGACGCCGGTGGCGGGAAGTTTGCCGCTTTCCTTCGTGATCGCGGCCTTGCCGATTGCCGTCGTACTCGCGCTGCTCGGCGTCGCGCAGCGTCCGGCGTGGCAATCCTCGCTCGCTGGGCTGATCGTTGGCCTCGTCATCGCGATCGGGGTCTGGCAAATGCCGGCGGGACTTGCCTTCGATTCGGTCGCCAACGGCATCGTCTTTGCCGTCTGGCCGGTGATGTGGATCGTCTTCACCGCCCTTCTGCTTTATAATATCGCGGTGGCCGCCGGGCGCTTCGATGCGTTCCGCGACTGGGTCTTAGAGCATCTCCCCAATGACCGCCGGGTCATCCTGGTGGTGGTGGCGTTCTGTTTCGGCGCCCTCCTCGAAGGCATCGCCGGGTTCGGAACGCCGGTCGCGATCACCTCTTCCCTCCTGATCATGGTCGGCTTCCGGCCGCTCGAGGCGCTCACCTATACGCTGATTTTCAACACCGCGCCGGTTGCCTTCGGCGCGCTCGGCGTTCCCATCACCGTGCTCGGCGCGGTGACGCACCTGCCGGCATTGCCGCTCGGGCAGATGGTCGGGCGGCAATTGCCGTTCTTCGCCTTCATCCTGCCCTTCTACGTCATGGCGCTTTATGGCGGGCGGCGCTCGCTCGCCGCGGTCTGGCCGATGCTGCTCATCGCCGGCGCGAGCTTCGCGCTCACCCAGTTCGTCGTCTCCAATTACGTCAATTATGCCCTGACCGACGTGCTGTCCTCGCTGGTTTCGCTCATCGTCACCGTCAGCTTCCTCAAAATCTGGCGCCCGGCGCATGATCCGGCTTACGCCGTTGCGAGCAGCATCCGCGAGGGCGCCCGCCACGCGACGCTGAGCCCGTGGTCGGCCTGGCTCCCTTGGGTGCTGGTCTCGGTCGTGGTGATCGTCTGGACGATCCTGAAAATCTTCCTGATCGGCGATATGAAAATCGCCTGGCCGGGTTTGCACAAAGCGGTGTTCATCACCCTCTATAAGACGCCCTATGCCGCGATCTGGGATTTCCAGCCGCTCGGCACCGGCACCGCGATCCTGCTCGCCGCCGTGATCGCGGCGGCGCTGATGGGGGTCGGGCCGGCTGGTTTCTTCAAGGCGATCGGCGATACCTGGCGTCAGACCCGGATCGCCATCCTGACCGTCGCCCTCATCGTCGGTCTCGCCTTTTTGATGAATTATTCCGGCATGACCTATACGCTCGGCCTCGGGGTTGCCTCGCTCGGTATCCTGTTCCCGCTGGTCTCGCCGTTTCTCGGCTGGGTCGCGGTGTTTCTCTCAGGGAGCGACACCTCGGGTAACGCCCTGTTCGGCAATCTCCAGGTGGTGGCGGCGAACCAGCTTCAGCTCAACCCGGTGCTGATCGCCGCGACCAATTCCTCCGGCGGCGTCATGGGCAAGATGATCTCGCCGCAGAACATCGCGACCGGGGTTTCGACCACCGAACTCAAGGGCCAGGAGGGGGTGGTCTTCGCCCGCACCTTCATCCACAGCATCATCATGACGATCTTGCTCGGTCTGCTGGTGCTGGTGCAGCAATATATCATCCCCGGGATCATTCCGACGCCTTGAGACGCGCAGACTTGGCCTCCGGGGGACGAGCGGCGCCCCCCGGAGGCCGTGGCCCTCGCGGCCGCGCCGCCGCCTGATCGGATATCACGACACGCAACGAAGAGGATTTTTCTTACGACAACGAAATAAGTCAATGATGGGACGCCGCTGACGCGATAAAAACGCAAAAATCTTGTCCGGGGGGATGTCGTCCATGTTCAACCAGCCCTTGACGCCGGTGGCGGGGAGTCTGCCGCTCTCTTTCGTCATCGCCGCCTTGCCGATCGTCGTCGTGCTGGTGTTGCTCGGCATCGCGCAGCGCCCCGCTTGGCAAGCGTCCCTCGCCGGGCTCATCGTCGGCCTCGTCATCGCGCTCGGCGTCTGGCGTTTCCCCGCCAGCCTCGCGCTCGCCGCGGTTGCCAACGGCGCCGCTTTCGCGCTGCTTCCGGTGATCTGGATCGTCGTCAACGCGCTCTTGCTTTATCATCTCGCCGCCGCCGCCGGGCGGATCGATGCGTTTCGCGACTGGATCCTGGTGCATCTCCCCGATGATCGCCGGAGTGTTCTGGTGGTGGTCGCATTCTGCTTCGGCGCCCTGCTCGAAGGCATCGCCGGCGGCGGGACGCCGGTTGCGATCACCAGTTCGCTCCTCATCATGGTTGGCTTCCGGCCGCTCGAGGCGCTCACCTATACGCTCATTTTCAACACAACCCCGGTCGCCTTCGGCGGCTTTGGCGTCCCCATCACCGTGCTCGGCGCGGTGACCAATCTGCCCACCGTCGTGCTCGGGCAGGAGGTCGGACGGCAATTGCCAGTCTTTTCCTTCATCTTGCCGTTTTACGTTGTCGCGCTTTATGGCGGGCGGCGCTCGCTCGCGGCGGTCTGGCCGATGCTGCTGGTCGCTGGCGGCAGTTTCGCCCTCACCCAGTTCGTGGTCTCGAACTACGTCAATTATGCCCTGACCGACGTGCTGTCCTCGCTGGTTTCGCTCATCGTCACCGTCGGCTTCCTCAAAATCTGGCGGCCGGCGCATGATCCCGACTACGCCATCGCGAGCCGCATCCGCGACGGCGCTCGCCATGAGACGCTGAGCCCGTGGTCGGCCTGGCTTCCTTGGGTGCTGGTCTCGGCCGTGGTCATCGCCTGGACCGTCCTCGGGGTCTTCCTGATCGGCGATGTGAAAATCCCCTGGCCAGGTCTGCACAAGGCGGTGTTCATCACCCTTTATAACAAGCCCTATGCGGCGATCTGGGATTTCCAGCCGCTCGGCACCGGCACCGCGATCCTCCTCTCCGCCGTGATCGCGGCCGGGTTGATGGGGGTCGGGCCGCGCGGCTTCGCCAGGGCGGTCGTCGCCACTTGGCAGCAGATTTGGCTTGCGATGCTGACCGTGATCCTCATCGTCGGCCTCGCCTATCTGATGAATTATTCCGGCATGACCTATACGCTCGGGCTCGGCGTCGCCTCCCTCGGACTGCTGTTTCCCCTGGTTTCGCCGTTTCTCGGCTGGGTCGGGGTTTTTCTCTCCGGCACCGATGCCGCGAGCAATGCCTTGTTCGGCAATCTTCAGGTGGTGGCGGCGAACCAGCTCCATCTCGATCCGGTGCTGATCGCCGCGACCAATTCTTCGGGCGGCGTCATGGGCAAGATGATCTCACCGCAGAACATCGCGGTCGGCGTCTCGACGACGGCGCTGAAAGGCCGCGAAGGGGTGGTTTTGGCGCGCACTTTCGTCCACAGCGTGGTCTTCACGCTCCTGGTCGGTATTTTGTTGCTAGTGCAGCAATATATCATTCCGTAGGTCTATCACTCCGAGAGGCGGGCCGATCTCACCGGAAAATGATTTTTTCGCGGGAATTGGGGGTGGCGAATCGCCGCCCCGTGCCCAAATCGTAACCAAGCGTTACGTGGCTGGGCGGGAAGCCCATCCGGCCCCCATCCCCGGTTCTTACGGCCGGATTTTTAGGGAGATGTGTGATGACGCGTGCATTGCTGGTGTCCTCGATCGCGATCCTGGCGCTCGGCGCCGGCCCCGTGCTGGCGGCCCACGGCGGCGGGCATGGCGGGCATCATGGCGGCTCGGCGGCCGCTTCCTCGGGGAGTGCCGCCGCCGGGGTCGGCGCCGCCGGCAGCGCCAGCGCGGCGGCAAGCGGCGGCTCGCGCGGCAGCATGAGCGCGGCCAACGGCATGCATGGCGGCAGCCTGCAGCCCGGCGCCGGCTTCGCCGATACGCAAATCCCCTGGGGCTCGACCGATACATCCGTCCAGGGCGGGCCTGGCCTCGGCGGCATGGGCGGCAGCACCATGCAGGTTAGCGATTACGGCAAGAAGAGCTGGCCTTGCTACCCCGCCGGACAATGGGCCGGCAGCGCCGATTTCCACGCACCAGCCGGATGCAAATAATCAGAGTCTGCTTCCTGCCGGCGCTGGCTCTCGTGGGGCTCTTGGGGAGTGCGGCGCCGGCGTGCGCGCAGTTCGGCGGCGGGCTCGCGCCGGGGGAACACGGCGATACCGATCTTCCCTTTGGCACCACCGATACCACTGACCAAGGCTGGGCCGGCTATGGCGGGCCCGGCGGCAGCTCGGCAAAGGTCGATGCGTATGGCAAGAAGAACTGGCCCTGCTATCCCGCCGGGCAATGGGCGGGAAGCAAGGATTTCCATCCGCCGAAAGATTGTCCGCAAAACGGCGGCAGCGCGAGCCCGGCGGCTAAGTAACGTGATTTTTGCTTGACCGGCGCCGACTGATGCGCGACGCGGCAGGCAAGGAGAAATGGACATGATCAAAACCGGCTCGCTTGCGATCGGTCTCTTGGTGGCGGGGAGTGCGTTGGCGCTCGCGCGCCCGGGCACCCCTGGTATGAGCGGCTATGCCCATGGCGGCAGTATCGGCGGCGCCTCCCCCTTCACGTCCATGACCGGCCTTCCCGCCTATACCGGCGTCGGTGGCACGGGGATGGTTGGCTCGCATGCGGCGCAATATGGCCCGCATGTCGGCGGCAATGTCGCTGGCGGCGGGGCGGGCAGCCTCGGCTATTCCGGTGCCTCGATGAAGGGGACTGCGACCGGCGGCGCAAGCCGGCTCCATGCGAGCCCGTTCCTCGGCGCGGGTTCGGGCGGCCTTGGCGCCGGAAGCGGCATGTAGCCGGCTCAACCCGGATTTGCGTGCTCTTGCGGCGTCCGCAAGGTCAGCGCCAAGGCGTGCAGCCCGTTTGAAAATTCCGCCGCCAGCGCCGCATGCACGGCGCGGGCGCGGGCGACGCGGGATTGGCCGCGAAACGCATCGGCGACCATCAGGATATGGTAATGCGTCTCGCCCTCGGGCCGCGCCCCGGCATGGCCGGCATGGCGGGCGCTGTCATCGGTGACGGTGAGGGTCTCGGGCGCGAAGGCGGCGCGGAGGATGGCATCGATACGAGCGGCGCGGGTCTGCATGGCACCCATATCGGCTTTGTCGACGCGATTGCCAAGCGGTGGTTGCCAAGCGCCGCCAGCGTGGCACATTAGGCGGTGATGACGAGACGCGTTTCCCGAGCCCGGGCCTACGCGCCCGACCCGGCCGCGCCGGGCCGGAGCTGCGATCACGCCGGCTGCCCGGCGGCAGGCGAATACCGGGCCCCGAAATCCCGCCGCAGCTTGCGCGAATACTGGTGGTTCTGCCTCGACCATGTGCGCGCCTATAATCTGTCCTGGGATTACTACAAAGGCATGTCGCCGGGGCAGATCGAGGCGGAATTGCGCGCCGATCTCTCCTGGCAGCGTCCGACCTGGCCGCTCGGCCAAGGCGCCCCCGCCGGCGAGGCGGCGCGGGCGCGCTGGGATGAGCGCCGCGCCGAGGAGATTCTACGCGATCCGCTCGGCGCGCTCGGCGCCCGCCGGCGTGACGCGCAAGGACGCGAGACGGCGGCGCCGGCCGAATTGCGTGGCCCGCTCGCGCTCTTCGATCTCGCCTGGCCGACCACCCTCAAAGACGTGAAGCAGCGCTACAAACAGCTTGCCAAACGCCACCACCCCGACGCCAATGGCGGCGATCCCGCCGCCGCCGAGCAGTTCAAACGTATCAGCCATGCCTATGCGACGCTGCGCGGCCATCTCGCCGCGGGCACACTCGCGGCGGCGGAATGATTTTCATGAAACCGACAGGATCCCGAGGCCGATGAACAAGGTTGCCGCCTTCGCCGAAGCCCGCAGCACGACGCCGACCTCGGCGATCGACATGCCCGACCAGAAGGTCGCCGCGCGCGATCTCTTCGGGGTCGATATCGACCTCGAGGTGCCCGCCTTCTCGGTGCGCACCGAGCATGTCCCGGATATCGACGACACCTACCAGTTCGACCGCGAGACCACGCTCGCCATCCTCGCCGGCTTTGCCTTCAATCGCCGGGTGATGATCCAGGGCTATCACGGCACCGGCAAATCGACCCATATCGAGCAGGTCGCGGCGCGCCTCAACTGGCCTTGCATCCGCATCAATCTCGACAGCCATATCAGCCGCATCGATCTCATCGGCAAGGATGCGATCGTGCTCAAGGACGGCAAGCAGGTGACCGAGTTCCGCGAAGGCATCCTGCCCTGGGCGCTGCAGCACCCCTGCGCCCTGGTGTTCGACGAATACGACGCCGGCCGCCCCGACGTGATGTTCGTGATCCAGCGCGTGCTCGAGGTCGAGGGCAAGCTCACCCTTCTCGACCAAAGCCGGGTGATCCGTCCGCATCGCGCCTTTCGCCTGTTCTCGACCTCGAACACTGTCGGCCTCGGCGACACCACCGGGCTCTATCACGGCACCCAGCAGATCAATCAGGGCCAGATGGATCGCTGGAACATCGTCGCGACCCTCAATTATTTGCCGCACGCCCAGGAAACCGCGATCGTGATGGCGAAACTCGGCATCGATCCCGCGGATCGGGCGGCGAAGGCGCGCATTGAAAGCATGGTGGCGCTCGCCGATCTCACCCGCGCCGGCTTCATCAACGGCGATATCTCGACCGTGATGTCGCCGCGCACGGTGCTGACCTGGGCGGAAAACACCGAAATTTTCGGCGATGTCGGCTTCGCCTTTCGCCTGACCTTCCTCAACAAATGCGACGAGGCCGAACGCGGCACCGTCGCTGAGTATTATCAGCGCTGCTTCAACGCCGAACTGCCGACGGGTGTTGCGCCGCGGCGGGGGATTTGAGCCGCGGCGATGGGCGCCTCCGCCGATAACAGCCGCAGCGAAGCCTTCAAACGGGCCACCTCCGGGGCGCTCCGTGCCATCGCCGCGGTGCCGGATGTCGATGTCGCCTATCAGCCCGGCGCCGCCGGCCTGATCGGCAAACGGGCGCGCCTGCCGTTGCCGACGCGCGCCCTGCCCCCCGCCGAAATCGCCAAGCTGCGCGGCGCCGCCGACAGTCTCGCGGTGCGTCTCCGCTATCACGATGCGGCGCTGCACAGCGCCCGCAGCCCGGCCAGCCGCGAGGCGCGCGAGGTGTTCGACGCCCTGGAACAAGCGCGGGTCGAGGTCATCGGCGCCCGTCACATGGCGGGCGTTGCCGCCAATCTCGAGGCGCGGCTGCTCGAGAGCGTCACCGCCGACGGCCAGCCGCTCAGCCGGCGCGAGCAACTGCCGCTGGCGCAAGCGCTGGCCTTGCTCGCGCGCGAACGCATGGCCGGCCAGGCGGCGCCGGCGGCGCTGCAGAAGGCGCTCGGAGAGTGGCGCGAGGGGCTCGGCGACGAGGCCGCGGCCGCGTTCGCGGCCCTCGCCGATGCCAAGGACGATCAATCCGCCTTCGCCCGCATCGCCCGCAAATTGCTCGCGACCCTCGCGATCGCCGAGGCCGAGGCGGAAGCGAGCGAGAGCGAGGAGGGCGGCGAGGGCGCCGAGTCCCCCGATGGCCCCGAGGATAACGCGCCGCAAGCCGCCGGTGATGCCGAGAGCGAGGCCGAACAGCTCATGGGCGCGAGCGAGGAGGCCGCGGATGGGGAGGCCGGCGAGGAAGAAACCGGCGATGCCGACGAAAAAGACGGTGCGGCCGAAGGCGATGAGCGCCCCGGTGGCATGCGCCCGCCGCCGAGCGCACCGGCGGGGGCGCATGAGCCGGGCTATCACGCCTATGCCCGCGCCTTTGATGAGGAAGTCACCGCCGAGGCGCTTTGTGACGCAGACGAGCTATCGCGGCTTCGCCAACAGCTCGACCAGCAGCTCCAGCACCTGCAAGGCGTGGTCAGCAAGCTCGCCAACCGCTTGCAACGCCGTCTGCTCGCGCAGCAGACCCGCGCTTGGGAATTCGATCTCGAGGAAGGCATGCTCGATGTCGGCCGGCTCGCCCGCGTCGTCGTCAACCCGCTGCAATCGCTCTCTTACAAGCGCGAGCGCGAGACCGAATTCCGCGATACCGTGGTGACGCTTTTGATCGACAATTCCGGCTCGATGCGCGGCCGGCCGATCACGGTTGCGGCGATGTGCGGCGACATCCTCGCCCGCACGCTCGAGCGTTGCGCCGTCAAAGTCGAGATTCTCGGCTTCACGACGCGCGCCTGGAAGGGCGGGCAGAGCCGCGAGCGCTGGGTCGCCGATGGCAAGCCGCGCGATCCCGGCCGGCTCAACGATCTCCGCCACATCATTTACAAGGCCGCCGACGCGCCATGGCGGCGGGCCCGCAAGAATCTCGGCCTGATGCTGCGCGAGGGGCTTCTTAAGGAAAATATCGACGGCGAAGCGCTGCTCTGGGCCTATCGCCGCCTCGTCGTTCGGCCCGAGCACCGGCGCATCCTGATGGTGATCAGCGATGGCGCGCCGGTCGATGACAGCACGCTCTCGGTCAATCCCGGCAATTATCTCGAACGCCATCTGCGCGAGGTCATCCGCGAGATCGAGCGCGCCGGGGCGGTGGAATTGACCGCGATCGGCATCGGCCACGACGTCACCCGCTATTACCGTCGCGCGGTGACCATCGTCGATGCCGAGGAGCTGGGCGGGACGATGATGAAGAAGCTCGCCGAATTGTTCGACGAGGATGACGCCGCCGCCTGGGCGCGTGTCAGCGCGGAGCGCGCGCCGCTGGTCGCCTAGAGCGCGATCGGTTTAAGAGCCCCTTTCAAAACCGCTTGTACCTTGATTCAATTTGATTCATGAAGGGGCATGCCCGCGCCCCAACTCTCCGACAGCCTGTGGTCGATCCTCGAACCCTTGCTCCCTCCGCCGCGCCCGCGGCCAAAGGGTGGCCGGCCGCCGATCTCGGCACGCGCCGCGCTGACGGGCATTCTGTTTGTGCTACGCAGCGGCATTCCCTGGGAGATGTTGCCTCGCGAGATGGGCTGCGGCTCTGGGGTAACCTGCTGGCGGCGCCTGCGCGACTGGCAAGCGGCCGGCGTTTGGGAGCGGTTGCACCGCGAGTTGCTGCGCCGCTTGCAAGACGCCAACCGCATCGACTGGAGCCGGGCCGCGCTGGACAGTTCCGCCATCGCGGCAAAAAAGGGGGTGCCGCGACCGGGCCGAACCCGACCGATCGGGGCCGTCCCGGCACGAAACGCCACCTCGTCACGGACCGTCACGGTATCCCGCTCACGTTCGCCCTGACCGGGGCCAATGTGCATGACAGCGTGCCCTTCGAGCAGATGCTCGATGCGATCCCAGCGATCCGCGGCAAGCGCGGCCGGCCGCGGCGCAGGCCGAGAAAGCTGCACGCGGACAAGGCCTATGATCATCGCCGCTGCCGCCGCGCCTGCCGGCAGCGAGGCATCACGCCGCGCATCGCCCGGCGCGGCGTCGAGACCAGCGAGCGTCTCGGCCGCTATCGCTGGGTCATCGAACGCACCTTCGCCTGGCTCAATCGCTTCCGGCGTCTCACCATCCGCTACGAGCGGCGCATCGATATCCACAGCGCGTTTACAAGCATCGCTTGCTCCCTCATCGCCCTCCGGGCTCTGGAGGGAAGGTTTTGAAAGGGACTCTAAGTCGATCACGCTCCACACCTATTTTGGCGAGCAAGCTGGCCGGTTTTGATGGAACAGGATGGTTCAATCAAAACCTACCTTGCTCTAAGCGGCGTCACACCAAGCGGCGGGTGATCGCCGCCGCCGGGGTCAGACCGTCCGCCCGCCATCGACGGGCAATTCCACGCCGGTGATCAGCGCCGCCTCGTCGGAAGCGAGGAAGACCGCGGCATGGGCGATGTCGCTCTCGCCCGCGACATCCGCCCGAGCGGGATGGTTGCGAGGAATTTCGCCCGGTTCTCGGGCGTGTCCGGCATGCCCATGAAGGCTTCGAGCAGCCCGGTCTCGCCCATCACCGGGCAGATCGCGTTCACCCGGATTTTCCAGGGCGCAAGCTCGACGGCAAGCGATTTCGACATCAGATTGACCGCGCCCTTCGAGGAATTGTACCAGGTGAGACCGGGCCGCGGCCGGATCCCGGCGGTCGAGCCGATATTGAGGATGACGCCGCCGCCGGCCTCGCGCATGAGCGGCACCACGGCGCGGACGAAATGGAAAATCGATTTGACGTTGACACGATAGACGCGGTCGAACTCGGCCTCCGTCACATCGAGGAGCGGCTGGTTGCGATGCGTCGTGCCGGCATTGTTGACGAGGATCGTCGGCGCGCCGAACGCGCCCTTCGTCTCGCTCACCACCCGCGCGACATCCTCGGCGCTGCCAACATCGGCGGTAATCGCAAGCGCCGCGGCGCCGAGCCGTGCGGCGACCGCGCGCGCCGCGTCAGCGCGAATGTCGACGACCGCAACCCGCGCCCCCTCGGCGACATAATACTCGGCAATCCCTTCGCCGAACCCGCCGCCAGCGCCGGTGACGATCGCAACCCTGCCCGCAAGCCGCCCCTTTTTCTCCGTCATGTCCGTCTCCTCTCCCTCGTTTTGCGCGCCATCCCGCGATGATGAAATGCCCTTGCCGTCACTCCACCGTCACCGATTTCGCGAGGTTGCGCGGCTGATCGACGTCGGTGCCTTTGAGCACCGCGACGTGATAGGCGAGGAGCTGCACCGGGATCGCATAGAGGATCGGCGCGACGAAGGGGTCAACGCCGGGCAGCACGATGGTTTCGCTCGCGATGCCCTTCAGCTTCGCCGCGCCGACGGAATCACTGAGCACGATGATCTGCCCGCCGCGCGCCGCCGCTTCCTGAAGGTTGGATGCGGTTTTTTCGAAGAGCGGCCCCGATGGCGCGATCGCGATTACCGGCACGGATTTGTCGATGAGCGCGATGGGCCCGTGTTTCATTTCCCCGGCAGCATAGCCCTCGGCGTGGATATAGCTGATTTCCTTGAGTTTCAGCGCGCCTTCGAGGGCGATCGGGTAACAGGCGCCGCGGCCGAGATAGAGCACGTCGCGGGCTTCGGCGATGCGCGCGGCGAGGCGCTGGATGGACTCATGGGTGTCGAGAATCTCGGCGGCGCGGCCTGGGACTTCGAGCAGGGCGGTGGTCAGCGCCTGCTCTTGCTGGCGATCGAGGGTGCCGCGGGCGCGCGCCAGCGCCAGCGTGAAACAGGCGAGGACGCAAAGCTGGGCGGTGAACGCTTTGGTGCTGGCAACACCGATTTCCGGCCCGGCGACGGTCTCGAACACCGCATCGGCATCGCGCGCCATGCTGCTTTCGGGCACGTTCACCACGGCGGCGATGTGTTGCTGCGCCGCTTTCATGTAACGCAACGCCGCGAGGGTATCGGCGGTCTCGCCGGACTGGCTGACCAGAAGGCCGAGCCCGCCGGGGGCGAGCGGCGGCGCGCGATAGCGGAATTCGCTCGCGACATCGGCCTCGGTCGGCAGACGGGCGATACTTTCGAGCCAATAGCGCCCGACCAGCCCGGCATAAAAAGCCGAGCCGCAGGCGCTGACCACGGCGCGCGGGAGGGCGGCGAGATCGAAGGGGAGCTTGGGCAGCACCGCCTGGCGGGTGCCGGGGTCGATCATCTGATGCAGCGTGTCGCCGATCACCGCCGGATGCTCGTGCAGCTCCTTTTCCATGAAATGGCGGAACTCGCCCTTGCCGATCGCCGCGCCCGAAAGCGCGGTCAGCTTGACCTCGCGCACCACCGCCTCGCCGGCGGCATCGAAGAAGAGGGCGCCCTCGCGCGTCACCACCGTCCAATCGCCATCACGGAGATAGGCGATGCGGCGGGTGAAGGGGGCGAGCGCCAAGGCATCCGAGCCGACATACATCTCCGCCGTGCCGAAGCCGACGGCGAGCGGTGCGCCGTGCTGGGCGGCGATGATCAGGTCGGGATGGCCGGCGAAGATCATCGCCAGGGCATAGGCGCCCTGGAGGCGGCGGAGGCTGGCACTCGCGGCGGCGATCGGCGTCATGCCTTGGCGGAGATGGAGATCGACGAGTTGCGCCACGGTTTCGGTATCGGTCTCGGTCTCGAACACTTGGCCCTCGGCCTCGAGTTCGGCGCGCAGCTCGGCATGGTTCTCGATGATGCCGTTATGGACCAGGACGACGCGCTCGGTGCCGTGCGGATGGGCATTGGCCTCGGTTGGCGCGCCATGGGTCGCCCAGCGGGTATGGCCGATGCCGACGCTGCCGGGAAGCGGCGACGCCGCGAGCGCCGCGGCGAGATTGGCGAGCTTGCCCTCGGCGCGGCGGCGCTGGATCACGCCCTCGACCAGGGTCGCGATGCCGGCGCTATCATAGCCGCGATAAGCGAGGCGCTGGAGCGCTTCGAGCAGCAGCGGCGCCGCGGCACCACTCCCGATCACGCCGACGATGCCACACATCAGCCTTGCTCCTTACTGCGCTTTTGCGCTTGTGCCCGCTCACGCAATTGCCGCGCCCGCCCCGGCTTCGTGACCTGCCGCCCGCGCGCGATCGCCAGCGCCTCGGGAGCGACATCCTCGGTGATGACACTGCCGGCGGCGGTGATGGCGCCGGCGCCGACGCTGACCGGCGCGACCAGCGCGGTATCGGAGCCGATGAAGGCGCCAGCGCCGATCACTGTCCGATATTTGTTGGTGCCATCGTAATTGCAGGTGATGGTGCCGGCGCCGATATTGGCCCCGGCGCCGATTTCGGCATCCCCGAGATAGGTGAGATGATTGGCTTTGGCGCCAGGGCCGAGATGGGCGGCTTTGAGCTCGACGAAATTGCCGACATGGGCGCCGGCGGCGATCACCGTGCCGGGACGGAGGCGCGCGAACGGGCCGATGATCGCCTCTTCCCCCACCGTGCAGCCCTCGAGATGGGAAAAAGCACGGATTTCGGCGCCGGCGGCAACGCGCACGCCAGGGCCGAAGACGACGTTCGGGCCGAGCGTCACATCGGGCGCGAGTTCGGTATCGGCGGCGAGAAACACGGTCTCGGGTGCGACCATCGTCACCCCCGCCGCCATCGCCGCGGCGCGAAGCCGCGCCTGCAGCATCGCCTCGGCGCTCGCGAGTTCGGCGCGGGAATTGATGCCGCGGCATTCCGCCTCCGGCGCCTCGATCGCGGCGACAGCCGCACCCTCGGCGACGGCACGGCCGACGATATCGGTGAGATAGAGTTCCCCCTTGGCGTTGTCTGGGGTCAGCGTCTCGAGCCAGCGCCGGAGATCGCCGGCATCGGCGGCGAAAACCCCGGCATTGCACAGCGTCTCGGCGCGCTCGGCCTCATTGGCATCAGCCCATTCGACGATCCGCCGCACATAGCCGTCGGCGGTGATCACCCGGCCGTAATGGCCAGGGTCGGCCGGGCGCATGGCGAGCAGCGCCAGCGCCGCGTCGCCGGCGCGCCGGCGGGCGAGAAGGCGCGCCAGCGTCGCGCCCTCGATCAGCGGGTTATCGGCGTAGAGCACCGCGACCTCACCCTCGCCGAAAGCGGGGGCTGCCATCAGCGCGGCATGGCCGGTGCCGCGGCGCTCTTCCTGGATCACCACCTTGTGCGGCGCGGCAAGGCGGGCGAGCGCCTCCATCTCCGGGCCGATGACGACGATGACGCGGGAAAACACCGTCTCGCAGGTGGCGATGAGATGGGCGAGCATCGGCCGCCCGGCAAGCGGATGCAGCGCCTTCGGCCGCGCCGATTTCATGCGGGTGCCGAGGCCGGCGGCGAGAATGACGGCGGTTGCGCTCATCGGGCGATCAGCTAGCCTTTTCGCCGATACCGTGTCAAAGCCCAAACCATCAATCAATTTTACGGAGTTTTACCGACCATGCCGAGCTTGGCGCCGACCCTGGTCATCGATCTCGACGGCACGCTGGTCGATTCGCTGCCGGCGATCGCGCGCGCCCTCAACGGCGTGCTAGCCGCGCGCGGCTTTGCCCCGCTCGCCCCCGCCGCCATCGCCCGCCTGGTCGGCGATGGCGTCGCCGTCCTGCTCCGCCGCGCCTTCGCCCTTTACGGCGCCGAGGCCGATGACGCCGCACTCGCCGCCTTTCGCGCCGATTACGACGCGGACCCGATCACTGGCTGCGCCCCTTATCCCGGCGCCGTGACGACGCTCGCGGCGCTGGCCGAGGCCGGCTGGCGCTTCGCGCTCTGCACCAACAAGCCGGAAATTCCGGCCCGCGAAATGATCGCCGCCTTTGGCCTCTCGGCACGTTTCGCTGCAATCGGTGGCGGCGACAGTTTTCCAACCCGCAAGCCCGACCCGCGCCATCTGCTCGCGACCCTCGCGGCGGCGGGCGGCGCGCCGGCGGCGGCGGTGATGCTCGGCGATCATGCCAATGACGTCGCGGCGGCGCGCGGCGCTGGCGTGCCGGCGATTTTCGCCGCCTGGGGCTATGGCGCGCCGGAGATGGCCGCCGGCAGCGCTGCCGTCGCGCCCGATTTCATGGCCGTGCCGGCGCTTCTCGAACAGATTTTGCGCTAAAATTTCCGTCGTTGCGCCGGCATGTTGCGCCGCACACCTTCCGGTTGCAAAACGCCCTGACAAAAGCGCATGCTGCTGCCCTTCGGCGGACGGATCGGTCATCCCTCGCCTGGCAGAGAGAGGCCGAGCGTCCCCGACGAGCACAGGAGACGGTCCCATGACACTCGCGGCAATTCTCAAGACCAAAGGCCATGACGTGGCCAGCATGCGCCCGACCAGCACCATCGCCGAGGTGGTGGCGAAGCTCGCCGAGCGCGGCATCGGCGCCGTTCTGGTCGAGGATACGCTCGGCCAGATCCTCGGCATCGTCAGCGAGCGCGATATCGTTCGCGCGCTCGCGGTTCACGGCGCGGCAACCCTCACCATGACGGCGGGACAGTTGATGACCGCGCGGCCGGTGACCGCAGCGCCGGGCATTTCGGTCGCGACAGCGATGCAGATCATGACGGATGGCCGCTTCCGCCATCTGCCGGTGATGGAGAATGGCAAGCTGATCGGCATCGTCAGCATCGGCGACGTCGTCAAATCGCTGCTCGCCCAGCAGGCGCAGGAGGTCGATAGCCTGAAAGCCTATGTCGTCGGCGCGATGTGACGTTGCCGCGCGGCGGGGTAGACGCCGAGGATCGAGACCGCGCGCGAGAAGAAGGCCAGCTCCTCCAACGCGCGGGCGAGCGGCGGCTGCTCGGGGTGGCCCTCGACATCGCAGAGGAATTGCGTTGCCGCGAATTCGCCGCCGAGCATATAGCTCTCGAGCCGCGTCATATTGACGCCGTTGGTCGCGAACCCGCCGAGCGCCTTGTAAAGCGCCGCCGGGACGTTGCGGACGCGAAAGACGAAGGTGGTCATGACGTCCGCCTGCTCGGGCGGCGGCGGCATCGGGGTCGTCGCCATGATGTAAAACCGGGTGGTGTTGTGGCTCGCGTCCTCGACATTGCGGCGGAGGATCGCAAGACCATAGATCTCGGCCGCAAGCGCCGAGGCGATGGCGGCGTCCTCGGGATTGCCCCAAGCCGCGACTTGCGCTGCAGCGCCGGCGGTATCGGCCTCGATCACCGCGGTGAGACCGAGTTCGCGCACCAGATCGCGCACCTGCCCGAGCGCGACGGCATGGGAATGGACGCGCTTTAACCCCTCGATCCGCGCGCCGGGCGGGGCGAGCAGGCAGTGTTCAACGCGCTGAAAATGCTCGCCGACGATCGCAAGGCCGCTCTCGGGGAGCAGATAATGGATGTCGGGGACGCGGCCGGCGAGGCTGTTTTCGCACGGCAGCATGGCAAGCCCGGCCCGCCCCTCGCGCAGTGCCGCCATCGCGCCCTCGAACGTGTCGCACGGGAGGGTCGGGACACCGGGAAAAGCGGTGCGGCAGGCAAGATCGGAATAGGCGCCGTGCCTGCCCTGAAACGCGATCGGGCCGTTCGGGGAGATCATGCCGCGCCGCCTTCGCCTGGCCGCGCGTGGGCGAGCAGGGCGCGGGCGCGGGCGAGATCGGCCGGGGTGTCGACGCCGAACGGCCCCTCGGCGATGCGGGCGCAGCCGATCCGCATCCCCGCCTCCAGCGCGCGCAGCTGCTCGAGCGTCTCGCGCGCTTCGAGCGGGCTCACCGGCAGGGTGACGAACCGCGCCAGCGCCGCGCGGCGGAACGCATAGATGCCGATATGATGCCAGCGCGGCCCCACGCCATGCGGGATCACGGCGCGCGAAAAATAGAGCGCCGGCGCGACCGTGGCCTCATGCGCGAAGGCGCAGGCGGCTTTCACCACCGAGGGCAGGGCGGCTTCGGCGTCATCGCGGATCGGCGCGACCAGGGTGCCGATATCGATCGCCGGGTCGGCGAGCGGGGCGAGGGCGGCGCGCAGATGCGCGGGGTCGATGGTCGGGAAATCACCCTGGAGATTGACGACGACATCGAACGCGCCGTCGGGATCGTGGCGTTCGAGCGCGGCGAACACGCGGTCAGAGCCCGAGGGAAGCGCGGGGTCGGTCATGATCGCTCGAAATCCGCCGGCTTCGGCGGCGGCGATGATCGCCGGGTCGGCGCCGGCGATCACCACCGGGCCGATCGCGGCGCTCCGGGCGCGTTCGGCGACATGGAGCAGCATCGGTCGGCCATGAATATCGGCGAGCGGCTTGCCCGGAAGGCGGGTCGCGGCGAGGCGGGCGGGAATGATAACGATCGGGTTCATCGGTAGGGCGAACGGGGGTAGGGCGAACGGGGGTGGGGCAAACGGGCGGGCATGATGTGGCGACGCGTTCTTGCTTCGGGGTGGGTTGCGAGGGGCGGGCGGTTTCCGTATGGTGCCGCAACCTTAGGGTAGGCAAGGCCGGACTTGCAACGCGCGGGGCTTTCCCCAGCGCCACGAGACCGGCCGGGCCGCCGATATAACGTGCTCGATCGGGGTAGTCGCCGCATGGACAGTCTGGCCGTCAACAAGGGTCTCGCCGCCATCCTGGTCGCGGGGATCGTCTATTCGCTCTCCGGCTTGGTTGCCGAAGCGCTGGTCCATCCCGAGGAACTCAAGGAAAGCGCCATCAAGATCGAGGGCGTGCCGGCCGCGACCGAGAGCGCGCCGGCGAAACAGGAAGGCCCGGCGCCGATCGCGCCCCTCATGGCCGCCGCCAGCGCCGAGAAAGGCAAGGAGGACGCGCAAAAGCTCTGCGCCGTCTGTCACTCCTTCGGCGCAGGCGAGCCGGCCAAGGTCGGCCCCAATCTTTATGGTATTCTCGGCGACAAGCGCGCCCACATGGCCGGGTTCGACTATTCGGACGGGCTGAAAAAGCTCGGCGGCACCTGGGATTACGAAGGCTTGAACCATTGGCTCTATGACCCGCGCTCATTGGTGGCGGGCACGCGCATGGCTTTCGCCGGCATCAAGAACGATGCCGAGCGCGCCGATGTGATCGCCTATCTCCGCTCGCTCTCGCAAAATCCCGAACCGCTGCCGAAGGTCGAGCCGGCGGCGGCGAAGGCGGAGGCGGCGCCAGCCGCGGCAGCGCCGAAAGGGCCGGATTTCGAGGCTCTGGTGGCCGCGAGCGACCCCGCCACCGGCAAGGCCGATGCCGATAAGCTTTGCACCGTCTGTCACTCGTTCGGCAAAGGCGAGCCGGCCAAGGTGGGGCCCAATCTCTATGGCATCGTTGGCGCGCCGCGCGCCCACATGGCCGGGTTCGATTATTCGGACGGGCTGAAAAAGCTCGGCGGCACCTGGAATGACGACGAACTCAACGCCTGGCTCACCAATCCGCGTGAGGTGGTCTCGGGCACGCGGATGGCTTTCCCCGGCATCAAGAGCGAGAAGGAGCGGGCCGCGGTGGTCGCCTATCTCCGCAGCCTCTCGCCGGACGCGCCGCCCCTGCCCAAGGCGCCGGCGGCGGCCGAAAAGCCCGCCGAGCCCGGCAAGCCGTGACCTTGGCCGCGGGTTTTGGCGCGGGATGACCGAGATCGCCTGATCGCCTGCGCCGAGGCCGCCGCGGCGGCCGCGGCGTCGGTTGTTCGTCCCTGCTTTCGCGCGCCACTCGATGTTGCGCGCAAACATGATGACAGCCCGGTCACCATCGCCGACCGCGAGGCGGAGCAAGCGATGCGCCGGGTGATCGCGGCGCATTTTCCCAAGGACGGCATTCTCGGCGAGGAGTTCGGGCACGAGCGCGAAGGCGCCGACCGCCTCTGGGTGCTCGACCCGATCGATGGCACCCGCGCTTTCATCACCGGCCGGCCATTATTTGGCACGCTCATCGGGCTGCTGGAGGAGGGGCGGCCGGTGCTCGGCCTCATCGACCAGCCGATCACCGGCGAGCGCTGGCTTGGCTTTGCCGGCGAGGCGCTGCGGTTTCGCGGACCGCTCGGTGGCCGGCCGGGCTGTCGCTCCTGTCCGTCGCTCGCCGAGGCGGAACTCACCGCGACCAGTCCCGCGATGTTTTCCCCCGACCAGGCCGCCCGTTTCGCCCGCCTCGCCGGCGCCGTCCGCCGCGTCTCGTGGGGGGGGGATTGCTACGGCTATGGCTTGCTCGCGCTCGGCTTGATCGACATGATCGCCGAAGCCGATCTGAAGCTTTGGGACTGGGCGGCGCTGGTGCCGGTGATCGAGAGCGCCGGTGGCGCGGCGTGCGACTGGCAGGGGCGGCCGCTTGCGATCGGGGGTGACGGCACGATACTCGCGCTCGGCGATCCCGTGTGTCAGGAGGCGGCGCTGGCCTTGCTCGCCGGGTGATCGCGGGCGGCGCGTTCTCGTTCTATGATGGCGGGCAGAAAATGGAGGGGTGAGACGGTGCAACGGAGGGATTTTCTAGTTGCGTTGCCGGGGCTGCCGGTGGCGCTGGCGGCTGCCCGCAAGCCGCGTCTCTGGCGCGTCGCCGACGCCGTGCCCGATGCCGGCGGCGAGCCCCCCGATTATGTCGTGACGCTGCTCGAAAAACCCGGCCTGCCGCGCGATTTCAGCCATTTCCCTTATGTCGATCCGGCGGCGCCGAAGGGCGGCGTGGTGGTGCTCTCGGCGATTGGCAGCTTCGATAATTTCAACGGCTTCATCGTCCGCGGCAGCGCGCCCGACGATATCGGGCGCATCTATGACACGCTGCTCCGCGCCAATATCAACGAACCCAGCACCGCTTACGGCCATCTCGCCGAGACCATCGAACTCGCCCGCGATCATTCCCGCGTCGTTTTCACGCTGCGCGACGGCGCCTATTTCCATGATGGCGCGCCGCTGACGGCAAATGACGTGGTATGGACCTTCGACACATTGCGCCGCGATGGGCGGCCTTTTTATCGTCTCTATTACGGCGACGTCGAACGCGCCGAGGCGCTCGATGCCCGCCGCGTCGTCTTTCATCTGAAGCCGACGCCGGATCGCGAATTGCCGCTCATTCTCGGCGAGATGCCGGTACTGCCGCGGCATTTCTGGAAAGACCGGGATTTTTCCCGCCCGCTGACCGACATGCCGCTCGGCTCCGGCCCCTATCGGGTCGAGAAAGCGGAATTTGGTCGCAGCATCACCTATCGCCGGGTGCATGATTACTGGGCGCTCGATCTGCCGACGGTGCGCGGGCAATTCAATTTCGGCCGCATCCAGGTCGAGTATTTCCGTGACACCACGGTCGCCTTCGAGGCGTTCAAGGCCGGGCAGGTCGAGTTTCGTGAGGAAAATGTCGCCAAGCAATGGGCGACGGCATACGATTTTCCGGCGATTCAGCGCGGGCTGGCAAAGAAGGAAAACTTGCCGCAGCATCTCCCGACCGGCATGCAGGGCTTTGCGATGAACACGCGGCGGCCGCTTTTTCAGGATCGCCGGGTGCGCCAGGCGATGGATCTGGTGTTTGACTTCGAATGGTGCAACGCCAATCTCTTCTATAACGCCTATACCCGCACGCATTCCTATTTTTCCAACAGCGACATGGCATCGTCCGGCGTCCCCGAAGGCGCCGAACTCGCCTTGCTCGAACCCTGGCGCGCGCATCTGCCGCCCGCCCTTTTCACCGAGCCCTTCAGCCTTCCCGTCACCGACGGCAGCGGCAATAATCGCGCGAATTTGAAAAAAGCCCTGGGTCTGCTCGAACAGGCCGGCTGGCGGGTCAAAGACCGGATGCTCGCCAATGGAGAGGGGCAGCCTTTCACGTTCGAGATCCTGCTCGATGAGCCGGCCTTCGAGCGCGTCGCGCTGCCCTATGTCCAGTGGCTTGCGAAACTCGGCATTACCGCGACGGTGCGGACCGTTGATCCGGCGCAATATCAGCAATTGCTCAACACGTTTTCGTTCGACATGACGGTCGCCGTGTTTCCGCAATCGGATTACCCTGGCAACGAACAGGTGGGCTATTGGAGCAGTGGTGCGGCCAAGCAGGAGGGGTCTGATAATCTGATGGGGGTCGCTGATCCGGTGGTTGATGCGCTGGTGCAGAACGTCGTCACCGCGCCGGATTATGATCATCTCCTGCCCGCGGCGCACGCGCTCGATCGTGTTCTGCTGTGGAACTGGTACATGGTGCCGCATTGGTATCTGCAATCGGTGCGGGTTGCCTATTGGCGGCGTTTCGGCCGGCCGGACAAGCCGGTGCGTTCGGGCCTCGCCTTCGATTCCTGGTGGGTTGATGAAAAACTCGCCGAGGAGACCGACAACGCCCGCCGCGCTGGCCTGGAGTGAGGGGCGGCGATGGCCGCCTATCTACTGCGCCGTTTGTTGCTTTTGGTGCCGACTTTGTTCGGCATCATCGCGATCAATTTCGCGGTCGTGCAATTTGCCCCGGGCGGCCCGGTCGAGCAGATGATCGCGCAACTGAAGGGGCATGGCGGCGAGATGAGCGGCCGCATGACTGGTGCTGGCGGACGCGAGGCGATGCCGGGACAAAGCGGGCTCTATCGCGGCGCGAGCGGGCTCGATCCGCACATCGTCAGCGACATCCGCCGCATGTTCGGCTTCGACAAGCCGCCACTCACGCGGTTCTGGCTGATGGTGAAAGATTATCTGCATTTTGCTTTTGGCCGCAGCTTTTTTCGCGACAAGACCGTTCTGCAACTGATCCGCGAGAAACTTCCGGTCAGCGCTTCGCTCGGCGTGTGGTCGACGCTGATCGTCTACCTGGTCTCGATACCGCTCGGCATCATGAAAGCCGTCCATGACGGCAGCCGTTTTGATGTCGCGAGCAGTGTCGCGGTCTTGATCGGCTATGCCGTGCCGGGATTTCTGTTCGCCATCCTGCTCGTCGTTTTGTTTGCCGGCGGCTCGTTCGTGCAATGGTTTCCGCTGCGTGGCCTCGCGAGCGCCGGGGCGGAAAACTGGTCCTGGCCGGCGCGGGTGCTCGATTATCTCTGGCATATGGTGTTGCCGACGGTTGCGCTCACCGTCGGCGGCTTCGCGAGCCTCACCATGCTGACCAAGAATTGCTTCCTCGAGGAGATCCGCAAGCACTACGTGCTGACCGCGCGCGCCAAGGGGGCGAGCGAAAAGCGCGTGCTCTATGGCCATGTTTTCCGCAACGCCATGCTGCTGGTCGTTGCCGGATTTCCGCAGGCTTTCATCAGCATTCTGTTCACCTCGGCGCTTCTGGTCGAGATCGTGTTTTCGCTCGATGGCCTCGGCCTGCTCGGCTTCGAGAGTGCGATTGCGCGTGACTATCCGGTGATGTTCGGAACCCTCTACATCTTTACCCTGCTCGGGCTTTTGATGCAGATTCTCGGCGATCTTCTCTATACCGTCGTCGATCCGCGGATCGATTTCGAGGCCAGGCCGCGATGACCCTCTCGCCGCTCGCGCGCCGGCGCCTCGCCGCATTTCGCGCCCATCGTCGCGGCTTTTACTCGTTCTGGATTTTCGCGGCGCTTTTCGTCATCTGCCTGTTCGCGGAATTCATCGCCAATGACCGGCCGCTGGTGATCCATTTTGAAGGCCATTGGTATTTCCCGATTTTCGTTGACTACAGCGAAGATACCTTTGGCAAGGATTTCATGCCGACCGAGGCCGATTACACCGACCCCGAAATCGCCCGCGCGATCAACGCGCATGGCTGGATGCTGTGGCCGCTCATTCCCTATCATTATGACAGCATCGTCAAGGATCTGCCGCAGCCGGCGCCGGCGCCGCCGAGTTGGCGCAATCCGCTCGGCACCGACGATCAGGCACGCGACGTGCTGGCGCGGGTGATCTATGGCTTTCGTCTCTCGGTTCTGTTCGGCTTCACGCTCACCGCGATTTCATCGGCGATCGGCGTCATCGCCGGCGCGCTGCAGGGGTTTTATGGTGGCGTCGTCGATCTTTTGTTCCAGCGTTTTATCGAGATGTGGTCGGGTATGCCGCAGCTTTATCTTCTGATCATTCTCGGCAGCATCATCACCCCAGGCTTTTTCGTGCTTCTGTTTTTTCTGCTTTTGTTCAGTTGGATGAATTTGACCGGTGTCGTGCGCGCGGAATTCCTGCGCGGGCGCAATCTCGATTACGTGCGCGCCGCACGCGCGCTTGGGCTTTCCGATCTCGCCGTGATGTTCCGCCATATTTTGCCCAATGCCTTGGTCGCGACCTTGACCTTTCTCCCGTTCACCCTCTCGGGCTCGGTCACCATTCTCGCAAGCCTCGACTTCCTCGGTTTTGGCCTGCCGCCCGGCTCGCCTTCGCTCGGAGAACTGGTCTCCGAGGGCAAGAACAATCTCCAGGCGCCCTGGCTTGGCATCATTGCTTTCGCCGTCCTTGGCGGCATGTTGACGCTGCTGATTTTCATCGGCGAGGCGGTGCGCGATAGTTTCGATCCGCGCAAGACCATGACATGACCCTTCTCAGCGTCGAAAATCTCTCGGTCTGCTTCGGCGACCGCCATGTCGTCGAAGGCGTTTCCTTCGGGCTCGACCGCGGCGAGACGTTGGCCTTGGTCGGCGAGTCGGGTTCGGGCAAGACGCTCACCGCGCTTTCGCTTTTGCAATTGCTGCCACCCGGCGCGCGCAACGATGCCGGGCGTATCGTGCTTGGCGGTCAATCGGTGCTCGATGCCGATCCCGAGACGCTGCGGATGATGCGCGGCGGCGTTGCCGGCATGGTGTTTCAGGAACCGATGACCAGCCTCAACCCGTTGCATCGGATCGGCCGGCAGGTGGGGGAGGCGGTTCGCGTCCATCGCCGGATGCCGCGGGCGGCGTTGCGTGAGCGCGTGATTGCGCTGCTCGAACAGGCCGGCTTCGACGATGCGGCGCACCGGCTCGATGCATTTCCGCATCAATTGTCGGGCGGCCAGCGTCAGCGCGCGATGATCGCCATGGCGCTCGCCAACGACCCGGCACTGCTCATCGCCGATGAGCCGACGACGGCGCTCGATGTCACCATCCAGGCGCAGATTCTCGCCCTGCTCGCAGGCTTCAAAGCGTCGCGCGGCCTCGCCCTTCTTCTCATCACCCATGATCTCGCCATCGTCCGCCGCTATGCGGATCGGGTGTGCGTCATGCGGGAGGGGCGGATCGTCGAAGCCGGCGCGGCGGCGCGGATTTTCGCCGCCCCCGAGCATCCCTACACCCGCATGCTGCTCGCCGCCGAGCCGTCGGGGCCGCCGGTGCCGCTGCCCGACGCCGCCCCGGTGCGGCTCGAAGCCCGCGACGTTTCGGTGCATTTCCCAATCCAACGCGGCATTCTGCGTCGCACCGTCGGCCATGTGCGGGCGGTGGACGGGGTTTCGATCAGCGTCCGGCGCGGCGAGACGGTGGGGTTGGTCGGTGAGTCAGGATCGGGCAAGACGACGCTCGGCTTTGCCCTGCTCGGCCTCGCCCGTGCCGAAGGAAAGCTTTTGTTCGAGGGCACTGATCTCCTCGCGCTCGATCGCCGCGCCTGGCGGGCGATGCGCGCGCGCATGCAGATCGTCTTTCAGGATCCCTATGGCTCTCTCTCGCCAAGGATGTCGGTTGGCGAGATCGTCGCGGAAGGCTTGCGCGTGCATGCGCGCGAGCTTTCGCAGGCCGAGCGCATGGCGCGGGTCGCGGCGGCGCTCGAGGAAGTCGGCCTGCCGGCGGAGGCGATGCGGCGTTATCCGCATGAGTTTTCCGGCGGGCAGCGTCAACGCATCGCGATCGCGCGTGTTTTGGTCTTAAAGCCGCCGCTGGTGGTGCTCGACGAGCCGACCAGCGCGCTCGATCGCTCGGTGCAGGCGCAGATCGTCGATTTGCTGCGCGATCTGCAGCGGCGCTATCCGGTGAGCTTCCTGTTCATCAGCCACGATCTCGCCGTTGTGCGGGCGCTGGCGCATCGGGTCGTCGTGATGCGCCACGGCAAGGTGGTCGAGCAGGGGGACGCGGACAGTATTTTCGATGCGCCGCGCCACCCCTACACGCAAGCCCTGATGCAGGCCGCCTTCGACCTTGAGCCGCGCGAGGAGGCCGCTTTCGGCGACGCCGCGGGGGGGGCGTGAGGCGCGGCCCCCCGCAGCCAAGCGCGATCGATCAGTATTCCACCCCGCGTGTGCCGACATCGATCGCGTAGATCGATTTGCTCGCGGCGATGAACAGGCGGTTATGCTGATGGCCGCCGAAGCAAAGATTGCCGCCCACTTCGGGAAGCACGATGGCGCCGAGCGGGGTGCCATCAGGGGCGAAGACGCGCACGCCATTCATCGTCGGCGGCCCCCAGCCGCCGGCGCACCAGAGATTGCCGTCTTCATCGACACGCATGTCATCGGCGATGTAGGTGCCGTCACCCTTGAAATCATGGAACACGCGGTCATTGGACAATTTCCCGTTTTCGCCGACATCGAAGACGCGGATCAGGGTGTGTTTCGGGTCCGGCCCGCCGAGGATGCCGGTATCCGAGATGTAAAGCTTCTTCTCATCGGGCGAGAAGCAGAGCCCATTTGGCATCGAGAAATCACCGACCACGACGCTGAGTTGATTGCGACGCGGATCGAAGCGATAGACGTTGCGCGGCAATTCCGGCTCGGCGCGATTGCCCTCATGATCGCCGCCGATGCCATAGGTGGGATCGGTGAACCAGATCGTATCGTCGGATTTGACGATGACGCCGTTGGGCGAATTCAGGCGCTTGCCGTTATAGCTGTCAACGACGGTGATGATGCGGCCGTCATATTCGGTGCGGCTGATGCGCCGCCCGCCTTGTTCACAGGAGACCAGACGGCCCTGGCGGTCGCGGGTGTTGCCGTTCACATAACCCGAGGGGTGGCGGAAGACCGTCGTCTCCCGCGTCATCGTATTGTAGCAAAGGATGCGGTTATTGGGGATGTCGCTGAACAACAGGCTGTGCCAGTCGCCGAACCAGACCGGCCCCTCGGTCCAGACGGCGCCGGTGAAAATGCGTTCGATCGAGGTCGTGCCGGCATTGTATTTGGCGAAACGCGGATCGAAAACCTCGAACGCCGGATCGGGATAGATCACGGTCGTTGGATCGTTCCAGTCGCGCGGCGGCGGCATGGTGCCGGCGGGATCGCTTTGCGCCCGCGCTGGCCCGCCGACGGCAAGGCCCGCGAGGCCGACGGCGCCCGCGCCGAGGCCACGCAGAAGGCTGCGTCGTTCTACCGATGACATGGATTTTCCTCCTGGTTGGTTCTTACGAACAGGTGATTTATACCCCCGTTCGGTACCCGTGGATAGAACGACATACCTCCCCCGCTTTTCGCGCATGAAGGGGATGGATTTCGCCACCGAACCATGCCAAAGCGAGCGCCATGAGCACCGGAAACATCGATCTTGAGATCGCGCGCGCAACGCCGCTCCGCCCGATCGCCGACATCGCCGCCCGCCTCGCCATTCCGGCTGAGGCGCTCGAGCCCTATGGGCGCACCAAGGCGAAAATCGGGTTCGATTTCATCGACGGGCTTGCCGCGCGGCCGAACGGCGCGCTGGTCCTCGTCGTCGGCATCAGCCCGACACCGGCCGGGGAGGGCAAGACCACGACCTCGATTGGGCTCGCCGATGCGCTCAATGCCAGCGGGCGGCGGGCGGTGCTTTGCCTGCGCGAGCCGAGCCTTGGCCCGTGCTTCGGGCAAAAAGGCGGTGCGACCGGCGGCGGGCGGGCGCAGATCGCGCCGATGGCGGACATCAACCTCCATTTCACCGGCGATTTTCACGCAATCACCGCGGCGAATAATTTGCTCGCGGCGATGATCGACAATCATGTCTATTGGGGCAACGAAGCCGGCCTCGATCCGCGCCGCATCACCTGGCGCCGGGCGCTCGATGTCAATGACCGCAGCTTGCGCGCGCTGGTTGCGGGCCTCGGCGGTGTCGCCAACGGCACGCCGCTCGAGACCGGGTTCGACATTACCGTCGCCTCGGAAGTGATGGCGGCGTTTTGTCTCGCCGCCGACCGCGCCGATCTGCAGGCCCGCCTCGGGCGGATGATCGTGGGCGCGCGGCGCGATGGCAGTTTCGTCACCGCATCCGATCTCAAAGCCGCTGGCGCGATGGCGGCGCTATTGCGTGAGGCCCTCATGCCCAATCTGGTGCAGACGCTGGAGCACTCCCCGGCTCTGGTCCATGGCGGGCCGTTCGCCAATATCGCGCATGGCTGCAACTCGGCGATCGCGACCCGGCTCGGCTTGAAGCTCGCCGATTTCGTCGTCACCGAAGCCGGCTTTGGCGCCGATCTCGGCGGCGAGAAATTCCTCGACATCAAATGCCCGAGCGCCGGTCTTGCGCCCGATTGCGCGGTGATCGTCGCCAGTCTCCGCGCGCTCAAGATGCATGGCGGGCGGGCGCGCGCCGAACTCGGCCGCGAGGATCCCGCCGCCGTCGCGGCGGGGGCGGCCAATCTGATCCGCCATATCGAGAATATGCGCGGCTTCGGGCTGCCTGTCGTGGTCGCGCTCAACCATTTCCCCGGCGATACCGGGGCGGAGTTCGAGGCGCTGCGAGAGGCCTTGGCGCCGCACGCTATCGAGCCGGTGCGCTGCACGCATTGGGCGGAGGGCTCGGCCGGGGCGGCGGCGCTGGCGGAAGCGGTCGCGGCGGCGGTCGCCGGCAAAACCGCGCGCTTTCGCCCGCTCTATGCGCCGGCGCTACCGCTTGCCGAGAAGCTCCGCACCATCGCGACCAAAATTTACCGCGCCGCCGATATCGCGCTCGCGGCGCCGGCGCAAAAGCGCTTGGCGGCGTTCGAGGAAGCGGGTTTTGGCCATTTGCCGATCTGTGTTGCGAAAACCCAATATAGTTTCAGCGCCGATCCGACCCTGCTCGGCGCCCCGAGCGGGCATGTCCTGCCGGTTCGTGACGTGCGGCTCGCCGCCGGCGCCGGCTTCGTCGTCGCGCTCGCCGGCGAGATCATGACCATGCCCGGGCTTCCCCGCCATCCCGCCGCCGAACATATCGGCCTCGATGAACGGGGCGAAATCGTCGGTCTTTCCTGAGGGGGGCTTTCCTCACAGCCCGAAATACGCGCGGTGCAGCCGGTCATCGGCCATCAAGGTCGCGACATCGCCGGAAAACCCGGTGCGGCCGCCTTCGAGGGTGATCACGTGCTCGGCGAGATCGAGGAACTTGACGTTCTGCTCGGCGATCAAGAGGGCAAGGCCATCCTGGTGGAACTGCCGCAAAATGGTGATCACCTGGCCGACGAAAAGCGGCGAGAGCCCGGCCGAGGGCTCATCCATCACCAAAAGCCGCGGCGAGCCGGCAAGCGCCTTGGCGATGCCGAGCATTTTGCGTTGCCCGCCCGAGAGACTGCCGGCGGCGGCCGAGCGGCGGGCGGCGAGGTCGGGGAACGCGTCATAGAGGATGTCAAGCCGCCGCCGAAGCGCTGCCGGTTGCGCGAACTGGCCGCCGATCGCAAGGTTTTCGGCGATGCTGAGGGCGGTGAAAACGCCGATTTCCGACATATAGGCCATGCCTGCGCGCACCCGCCGGTCGCTTGGCCAGAGGGTGATATCGCTGCCGGCGAAAGAGATCGTGCCACGCCAGGCCGGCATCAGGCCGAGCAGCACTTTCAAGGCGGTGGTCTTGCCGGCGCCGTTCGGCCCAAGCAAGACGACGCTTTCGCGTGCGCCGACGGCGAGTTCCGCGCCCCATAGCACCTGGACCTTGCCATAGCCGCTCTCGATGCCACGCGCGGCGAGGAGGGGAGGATCAGCCGGCATGGTCGCTCCCGAGAAAAACCCGCACGACTTCGGGCTCGCGGGTGGCGGCGGCGAGCGTTCCCTCGAAAATCTCGCGCCCGGCATTCATCACGATCACCCGATCGGTGAGCCGGTCGAGAAAGCTCAGCAGATGCTCGACGACGAGGAGCGCCATGCCGTCGCGGGCCAGCGCCGCGAGGCGTTCGGCCATGCGGGTCAGCTCCGCCGGGTTGAGCCCGGCGGCGAGTTCATCGACGAGCAAAAGCCGCGGCCCGGTCGCCAGCGCGCGGGCGAGATCGAGCTGTTTTTGCTGGGCGCTGTTGAGATCCTCGGCGCGCCGGTCGGCGAGATGATCGAGTTCGAGCATCGCGAGCAACGCCGCGAGCGAAACGGTCTCCCCCGCGCCGTGGCGGCGGCCATAAGCGGCGGCGAGCGCGACGTTCTGGCGCACGGTCAGCGACGCAAAGGGACGCGGCGATTGGAACGTGCGGTTGATGCCAAGGCGCGCGCGCCGGTGCGGGGCAAGGCCGCCGAGCCGCTCGCCCGCAAAACGCACGGCGCCACCATCCGGCGGGTAAAGGCCGGAGATGGTGTTGATGCAGGTGGTCTTGCCCGAGCCGTTGGGGCCGACGAGGCCGAGCACTTCGCCGGCCCTGAGCGAAAAACTGACGCCATCGAGGGCACGAAACCCGCCGAAGCGCTTGACCAGGCGATCGACGGCAAGGAGCGGCGGCGGCTCAGGGGACATCGATCCCCCTCCGCTGCAACAGCGAGGCGAGGCCACGCGGCAGGAACAGCACCAAGCCGACGATCAGCGCGCCATAGATGAGCTGGAAATATTGCGGCACCGAGATGCCGATCAGGTTATAGAGCCCATAGAGCAAGAGGACACCGGCGATCGGCCCGGTGAGCGTCGCGGCTCCGCCAAACAGCGTGAACACGATGGCAAAAATCGAAAACGACAGATCGAAGGCGGTTTCGGGATAGAAGACCGAGATGTGCCAGGCGAATACCCCGCCCGCGAGGCCAGCGATCAGCGCCGAGATCAG